>JAEMSA010000083.1 GCA_016463095.1 Candidatus Nanopelagicales bacterium | reverse complement strand
GAGTTTGGTGAATCCCAAACTTCCAGTTTGTATTCCAAATTCAATGGCACATCACCAAAAGCGCGACCCTCTAAGCGCACATATGCCCATTTGCGATCATCTAGCCATGAAACATAATCACTTGGTCCGATATGAACATTGCCTTTACCCATCTCGTGATCGATCTGGGAAGTTACAGCTTGGGTTTTAGAAATCTTTTTTGATTCCAAACGATCTCTTTCCAACATGTTCATAAAGTCCATGTTGCCACCCACGTTTAATTGCATGGTGCGATCTAGTTGCACCCCGCGATCACCAAACAATTTTGCTAACACACGATGAGTAATTGTTGCTCCAACTTGGGATTTGATGTCATCACCAATAATTGGTACTCCGGCATCTTTAAATTTCTTTTCCCACACCGGATCAGATGCAATAAATACCGGTAAGGCGTTAACAAATGCACATTGGGCATCGATAGCACATTGGGCATAAAATTTTGCAGCTTGTTCTGAGCCAACTGGCAAATAACAAATCAGCACATCAGCTTTTGTTTCTTTCAAAACTTTTACTACATCAACTGGTTCATCAGTTGATTCTTGAATCATTTCTTTGTAATAGCGACCCAAACCATCCAGAGTGTTACCTCTGGAAACTTTTATTCCTAAAGGTTTTACGTCAGCAAATTTAATTGTATTATTTTCACTTGCCCACATTGCATCTGCTAAATCTAAACCAACTTTTTTACCATCCACATCAAATGCAGCTACAAATTCAATATCACTAATGTGATAATCACCAAGTTGTACGTGCATTAAACCTGGTACTTCTTGATTCTTATCGGCGTTTTTGTAATACTCAACACCTTGAATTAATGAATTAGCACAATTTCCTAAACCCACTATTGCTACTTTTACTTTACTCATGCTTGCTTCCTCTCACTAGATATTAATTCGTCAATCCATTTCAATTCACTTTCCACAGCATCCAAATTATGGTTTTGTAGTTTTATTGTGTATTGATCCATCTGTTTTTCTGTTTTTTCTATTTGTGATTCAATTAATGAAACACGTTCTTGCAAACGAGCTCTTCTGCCTTGCAAAATTTGTAGTCTCACCCCTGATGCAGTTTTAGCAAAAAATGCAAAATAGGTTAAAAAGTTTTCATCATCCCAAGAGGCAGGTCCTGCTTCTTTCAATAGAGTTGCAAATTTATCTTTACCACTTTTGGTGATCTTGTAAGCAATTCGAGCTCTTCTAGTTAAACCAATTTCAGCTTCTTGCGCATCTTCATCAATAAAACCAAGGGATTGCAGTCGTCGTAATTCTGGATATAAAGAGCCATAAGAAATAGCAGAAAGAGGTCCAAGAGTCAGCGATACTCTTTTACGCAATTCATAACCATGCATTGGTCCTTGGGATAAAAGTCCCAACACCACTACTTCCATGGAAGTATTTTTCTTGCCCATTTGTTTTTACTAATCCTTTACCGATATATCGACTAGATATATCAACATATCACCTAGCTAGGCCTGGTTACTAGATGCACTTGTGATTAGTGGGAATGGGTTTGCGTACACTTAAGTGCTCACCTAAAAATATTTTTAAGTGAAAACGCGGCCTAATTAGATCAGGCCCCTGTCGTCCAGTGGCCTAGGACGCCGCCCTTTCACGGCGGTAACGCGGGTTCGAATCCCGTCGGGGGTACGTTGCTCTAAAAAGCAATAAGGAAATAGCAAGGCCCAGTAGCGCAGTTGGTTAGCGCGCCGCCCTG
>JAEMSA010000082.1:1452-1793 GCA_016463095.1 Candidatus Nanopelagicales bacterium | reverse complement strand
CTGCAATTTTTGACTCACGTATATCCAAGCAGGGGCACCGGGGCCAGAGTTACCATATTTATAGCTACAACCAATCGCTAGATCAACATCATCTTGATCAAATTGCAAATCAACAACGCCAATGGCATGAGATGCGTCCCATACAACTAAGGATCCATTGTTGTGAATTAAGTTAGTTAGTTCTTTAACATTATTAAGGGCACCTGAACGATATTGAATTACCGAAAAAGTGACTAAAGCAACATCATCATTCAGATATTTTGTTAATTCTGAAACAGATATTATTTCGTCTGAACCGTTGTATTGTCCCGCTTTTGATTGAATATCATTTTGAATAGTTA
>JAEMSA010000082.1:0-1442 GCA_016463095.1 Candidatus Nanopelagicales bacterium | reverse complement strand
TAGATTAAACTCTTGAGCAATTCCTTGCAAAATGTATCTGTCAGTTGGAAAATTTGCTTCATCAATAATTACTGTTTTTCTGTTAGGTCTGGTAGAAATTGCTGCTTTGCAAGCACGATAAAAATTAATACTTGTCGTATCAGTTACTAATACTTGTCCACTTTTTGCGCCAAGAGCTGCTTCCCCAACCAAATCTCCTACTTTTTGAGCTTCATCAATCCAATGTGTCCAACCATTAACTAATTCTTTACCCCATTCATTGAGTAGAAAATTATTTATATTCTCAATTGTTTGTTTAGGTAATCGTCCTAATGAATTGCCATCCAAATAACAAAGAGTTGGATCTGTTTTTATGAATTCAGAAACATATTTGCTCAAAGGGTCATTGCGGTCTAGTTCCTGCACCTGGGCTTGAGTGATCATGGACAAATGCTAGGACTTGCGTAGGATTTGGTCTATGTCAGATTCCAAATTCCAGGCTTCCCTTTCCTATTCTTCCTATTTAAAGGTTAATGAGCTTTTGGAATTACAAAAACCTGTATCTGATGGTCCTGAGCACGATGAAATGCTTTTTATCGTGATTCATCAAACTTATGAGCTTTGGTTCAAACAATTGATTCATGAATTTAAGCGCGCCATGGTTTTGTTAAACCAAGACAAACTGTTTGAAACTCTAGCGGTATTGGGACGAATAAGAACTATTTATAAAACTTTAGTTGCTCAAATTGATATTTTAGAAACAATGACACCTTTACAATTTAATTCATTCCGAGGACGTCTTGAATCAAGTAGTGGTTTTCAATCATCACAATTTAGAAAAGTTGAAGCAATACTTGGTCGACGAGATACTTCAATGAGTTCTCATTTTGACCCTGAGTCAAAGGATTTCAAAGAAATAAACGAATTATTGAACACGCCAAGTTTATGGGAATGTGTCCTTAATCTTTTGTCACGAAGAAAACACGACATTCCAAATGAAGTGTTAACTCGAGATGTAACTAAGCAATATGAATTAAACGATGGGGTAGAAAAGGGAATACTTTCTGCTTATAAAACAGATCCGGAAGCAAGTCTGTTACTTGAGCAACTTGTTGATATTGATGAAGGTCAGCAAGAATGGCGTTATCGACATGTGAAAATGGTAGAAAGAACGATTGGAGCCAAAGTGGGAACTGGTGGATCAAGTGGGGCTCAATATTTAATATCCACACTATTTAAACCAACGATGCCAGAACTTTGGTCTGTTAGATCCCAACTTTAAGGAAAATACATGACTGTAACAATCAGAGCAATTGAAGAAAAAGATAAAGGCCAATGGCTCAACTTATGGGCCGGATATTTAGAGTTTTATAAATCCACAATTTCAATAGAACAAACAGAACTAACCTGGAAAAGATTAATAAATAACGAATTAAAAATGTTTGGTTTTGTGGCAGAAAACG
>JAEMSA010000018.1 GCA_016463095.1 Candidatus Nanopelagicales bacterium | reverse complement strand
TTTGCAGTTAAAGTTGTTGTTGCAGCGGTGGCAAAATTAATGTTTGCTGCCAACAATAAAGTTGTAATCCCGAATACTACTTGACTTCTTTTCATTAAGTTCTCCAATTTGAGATCAGTTTACGTATCTCTATTGCCTATTCACAGGTTACCTTAATTTATCTCAATTTCGGAGGAGATTTAGGGCTAAATAGCTTAATTTAAATAATTAATACCCGGCCAGAGCCAATAATTCACCCGAACCAAAAGCAAAAACGTTCATGTCCAAACTCCCTCGGGCTAGTCCATATTGTGGACCATTGCCACGATCTGTGTACTGCCAAAATGTCCAATTCAAATCACAAGCTGAAGAACTCCAAATGGTGCGCGAACAACCTCCTGAAGGAGTGGAAGCTGGATTTGAGGTTTGAGAATAATTGGCCACCCATAAATAATTATTAGCAAGTGCACCGTTAGTTAAATATCCTCGTATGAAATTTAAATTGGAATAAATGATTGGAGTTTTACCAGTTCTTTCTCTAACTCTTGCAGTAAAGCCCAAAGCAAAATTTGTTACCACTGCAGCACTTGTTCCTGATGGTCTGGAAAAAGATTCAATATCTAACACAATTGGTAATACTCCAGGCACTAAACCACCCAATGAATTTAAATGATCAATAGGTAGATCTGCTTGTTGTTGTCCCACCCCAAAAGCAGCATCAGCACTTATTCCTCTAGGGATAAGTGCTGCGTGATAAATACCAGTTAGTAACCCTGCTTCTCTTGCCGCAGGAAAATCTATGGATGACCAATATTTTGCAGGTGCTGCACCTAGGGGATTAGAGTCAGTTCCTTTAATAAAAATAAATCTCATACCTGCGTCATACATTTTCACAAAATTAATTTGGGCATTTCCGCCGTGTTGCCATCTGGAAACATCGGAACCAAGAATTCTGTCCCCCGGTCCTACCCGGGCAGAAAAATTACCACTATTTCTAGCCAATCCTGCTAAAACTAATCTTTTTAAAATAGCTTCTTGTGTGGCAACAATTTTTTTAATCTTTTCTGCTTCTTCAGCTGCTTTAGCTCGAACTTTAGTTAAAGCCACCACAATTTGTGCTGATTCTGCTTTCTTGGCAGTAATTTCTTTTTCTCTAACTTGTAACTCTAATTCTTTAACTTCAAGAGCGGCTTTATCGTCGTTAAGTAGCTTTACTACTTTGCTGCTATTTGCTAAAAGTGATTGCAAAGAGTCAAAGGTGGACATGGCTTCGTTGGAATCTTCGGCAGATAAAATTGCTTCAACTAAATACAGTTCCTGTTGGGTGCCATCAATGTAGGTGGCCCGAACCAGATCATCAATTTGGGCTTGCACCCTGTTTATTTCAGCGATCAACGCATTTATTTCAGCAATTATTTGCGCTTTTTGGCGCTGGGCTTCTTCTAGTTCTGCTCTTATTCTTTTATCTTCCGCCACAGCTTGATTTAATTCTTCAGTAGTTTTTTTCAAAACTTCTTGAGCGGTGGCTAAGTCTTTTTTTGACTGGGCAATTTCAGAGCGCGCATTATCTATTTCGGCATCTCGAGGAATAGGTAATGCTGAGGCGGTGGTGGTGTGGGTGAAGGCCACTATTAAAAAGATGACGAAAATTTGTTTAATAAACCTGATTTTTAGTCCCACCCTTAACACTATGCCATATCAGGCTTTCGCTAAAACGGACTTAAATTGAGGTAAATATTTCATAATTCATGCCAAGATATATGTACTAGGTAGTGCTATTAAAGGAGCAATAAATGGGTGAAAAATCCAAAGGCGAGGTTAAGAAAAAGAAACCTGCCGCCAAATCATTGAAAGAAAAAAGATTAGCTAAGCAAGAAAAGAAAGCCTCAAAGTCTAATCAAGGCTAATTTAAGTATTTTTAGTTTGTAGCAGGTTCTGTAACTGGTGTTTCAGCTGCAGGATCTGTTGCAGGTTCTACTTTCCACACTCTTGATTGCAACCAGGTAACTGGATTAATTTTCTCACCATTAGCGTTATGTGTTTCAAAATGAAGATGTGATCCGGTGGTGTGACCTGAAGCTCCCACTAAACCAATAGTGTCTCCGGGCATTAACACATCACCTTTTTTAGCAACTCTTTTTGACATGTGGGCATACCAAGAAGTGGTGCCATCAGCATGTTCCAAAATTATTAACCGGCCGTAAGCATGTTGCCAACCAGCAAAAGTAACTTTGCCTTCAACTACAGCTTTAATAACAGTTCCTCTAGGTGCACGAATGTCAATACCATCATGTCTTCGTCCAGCCCAACGTCTACCTTTTTGGTTATAAACCGCTGAGATTTGACCTATCACTGGCATTTTGTAAGGCAAAGTTTTACTGGATGCTCCGCGAGCAGGTTGCTTGCCGCGTTGTTCATCTGGAATAACTGTGGCAACTTGTTCAGGGTTTAGTTGTGCAGCAACTTCTGCTTTAGTTGCTTCTTCATATTCTTTCTCTGATTTGTTGACAGCTCTTTGTTCATCAAGTGCAATAAAGATTTCGTTCCAACCCAATGGTCCAACAGAAGTACCATCATCAATGTCACCATTTTCGGCATAAAACTTTGATACCGCTCTGGTTGTGGCTGGGCCATATTTTCCATTAGAAACTGGGATGTCATAACCAAGTTCAATTAAGGCTGATTGCATTTTTTTCACAGCACTGTTTTCTACCCCAGTTTTTAGAGCAGCTGCTCCTGGATAGTTAGGAATTCCATCTGCGAAGGCAGGGGAAGTTGAGAGAGTGCTGGCTAAAATTCCCGTGATCGTCAGGGTAACCAGGCGTCGTTTCAGGCGCATGGTTAAAGACCATACCAACAAACTGGGCTTTCCATGGGTGAGCAACCTATTTTATGAGGAAAAACTAGGGTTTAATCGTCACTTCGAGGCGATTTGAGTCATTTTCAGCGCATCCATTGCTCATCGGAACCTCAAGTAACCCTTTTACCCCATTTAAAACAACTGCCCCTTGGGGCACAACAGCTGTGAAAAATACTGTTTGCCCGGTTTCAAAACAACCTGCCGGAGTGGAAGTTGTGGTGTAAAGATTTTTATCGGGAGATTGATATTTACCGGTCGTGGTGATCAAAGACTTAGTGTTAACCCCACCAGCCACATTAGTAACAGCTAATTGCATGATCCATCTGCTTAACGAATCTTGGTAAATAGTTCCTGAATCAATTTGCACACCTTTACCCCAATAAACAGCTTTAATGTCATTGGCGTATTGCCAAGTTACTTTAGGTAAAACTTTTACACGTGCAGCAATATTTACTTTGCTACCACCACTAGTAGATATTGACCAAGCAGTTATTTTGCCCTCTTTATTGAATTTAAAATCGGTGTAAGTACCAGAAAAACCTGGTGCAGCAGTAGTTAACACAACTTTTCCGTTAGTAATTTTGGCACTACCCAGAGCAGCATTTGCGGGAGTTACACCTAAGGGTCTACCCACTGTGGAAATTGAACGCATATATTTTTCTGTTGAATAATAGTTTTGGATCATGGCCACCGCTAAATCTGCTGAACCGGCCAAGTTCTTTCGGGAGGTGTTCATGGAATCAGGATTACTGGAAGCAATCGCCTTGAAAACAGCTGAAACTTTGGTTTGTTGAGCCTTGGTTAAAGTTGTGGCACCTTGTGCCGGTGCTGACAAACCAGCAAAAAGCAACAAAGCAGATAAGACAACCGAAGATTTTTTAAATGTTTTATTCATGATTGGGATGTTACTCCGGTGGATTAGTCTTAACCCTCAGGCAACACCAGAAACACCAATTGGGTTTATTTAGGCTCAAGACCCGAGGTCATCTGCAAGGATAAGGAGTTAACCCATGATCAGAATCTCTCCTGCCCCTGAAAAAGTGCTCACCGAATCTGATTTATTAAACCTTTACCCTTGGCCAAATAAACCCTGGATCAGAGCCAACATGGTGCAAACACTTGATGGTGGTGTCACAGATCAAAACCAGGAAACTTCAGCACTAAGCACTGCTGCTGATAAACAAATATTTCGCCACCTCCGACAACTCAGTGACGTAATTTTGATTGGTACTAAGACAGCACAATCGGCTCCTTATCTTGATTTCAAAATAAATGAACACAACCAAGAGTTAAGAAAAAGACTTAGATTGACCAAGAAACCCAGATTGGCAATAGTTTCAAACGAATTGAATTTCACTAAAGCTTGGCTCAAATCAAGAGTAGATGAAGCACAACCCATTATTTACACTTCTCTCAGCAATGAAGGTGCCACCCGACAATTTGTGGGTTTAGCGGAATTTGTTTTCTGTGGACAAAAATCAGTTGATCTTAAAAGTGTTAAACAAGATTTAGTGAGAAGATCTTTCAAAAGAATTTTGTGCGAAGGTGGTCCAACCTTGCTACATGGTTTACTTGATGCAGATTTAATAGATGAATTAGATCTTTCTGTGGTGGCACAGTTTGCTCAAGCAACAGAAAAAACTTCACTAATTAAAGGCGCTGCTTTCAAAATTCCCTTACATTTCAAACCCCTTCATGTTTTGCAAGAAAATCAAACAATATTTATTCGCTACCTAACCGAAGGGCATAAATTCTAAATGAACGAAAACATTTCCTCCCAAAAACCTGATGGACAAGACTATCCCGTTCAAAAATCAGATGAACAGTGGAAAGAAGAATTAACAAACTTTGAATACCATGTCTTAAGACAAGCTGGAACTGAACCTGCGTGGAGTGGAGAAATTCAAAAGGGTGAAAATTTAACTTATGTTTGTCGCGGATGTAATGCTGATCTTTTCACTTCCAATGAAAAATTTGATTCGCGTTGTGGCTGGCCATCTTTTTGGTCCCCGCTAGCAAAAGAAGCGATCATAGAATTATCTGATTATTCGATGGGTCGTTTAAGAGTGGAAGTGCGTTGTGCAAATTGTGGATCTCATCTTGGTCATGTTTTTGAAGGTGAAGGATTTGATACCCCAACAGATCTGAGATATTGCATAAATGCAGTTTGTCTCAAACCCAAAGACTAAGGAAAACAACGTAAACGGCGTTGCATCCCAATAGTCACTCCAGTAACAAATACAGTAATAAATGTGAAATCAGAAAATTCCCAATTTGAGCAACTAGTAGAAGCTGTGCGTAACGCACCACTGCGACCAGAAATCAGCACCGAAGAAGTGCCAGCCCCAATGCGTTTAGCTCCATACTCTTTAGCAATTTCTGCCGAAGTTTTAGAAGGCGAAGACGACATCAGCAATGGTCGACTTGTTTTACTTTTTGATCCAGCAGGTGTGGAAGCTTGGAAAGGCACAACCAGAGTTGTTACTTTTACCAAAGCCCGTGTGGAAGCTGATCTAGCAAGTGATCCTTTGTTAACACAAGTTGGTTGGACTTGGTTGCTTGATTGTTTTTCTCAAAGAGGCATCAAGGCAAGTGAACTTTCTGGAACTGTGACTAGAACTTCATCAGATTCTTATGGAGAACTAAATAACCATGCACTAGAAGGAACTATTGAAATTAGAGCTTCCTGGACTGTCCCTGATCAACTGGGCTTACACGTTGCCGCCTGGGGAGATTTGTTATGCCAAGCTGCAGGATTACAGCCACTTCCACCTGGAATGACCCGAATTAAAAGATCTCTTTAAATAATTATTTTGTAATTGGGAACTAACTAGTAAAGCTGCTACGTCCTAATTTTTAACTTGAAAAATTTTCTTTCCGCTGTGATATCAGATAGCACACAAAACAACTCATTAATGTTTCAAATTTGTAAAAATATTGGGGTAACCCACTGGGTCAATCCCCTAAGCACCAATGCGATCAGAACCCATTTTCGAAAACATGGACCAACCAATATTGCTTTACTCGATGAAAGAATCGGCACTGAATGGGGCGTAAATTTAGCTCAAGAACTAAAACAAGCCGGGTGCAAAAATATTGTTTTGTTCATTAATAAAACTAATCCAACTTTTCTAACCCAAGTAATCCAAAAAGGTAATAGAGGTTTTGTATTCAAGAAAAAAATCAAGCAAACCTACCCGAACTGGAAATTAACTAAACGAGAAATAAAAATTCTGCAATCACTGTCCCTGGGTAAAAACCTTAATGAAATCGCCTCCAGCTTGCACGTTTCTGTTTCCCAGGTGAAAAAGGTTTTGTGCACTATTCGTAAAAAGACTCAGATTTATGACCGAGCCGAGATAGTTGCCACCGCATTGAGAGCCGGTGTGATTGGCTAGAGGCATATGTCAGAGTCTTTGGAAGAAATTGCTTTAGAGGAAGCTGACTTTCTCACCCACATCACCAAACCAATTAGACCGATTCATCTGATTGATTCGCAAGAATTATTAGTTTCCTTCTCAAAAAAATTAAGCACAGCAGCGGAACCTTTCGCCCTGGATGCTGAACGGGCTTCAGGATTCAAATATTCGCAACGCGCCTATCTCTTGCAAATATCTTCAGCCACCTCTGATATCTATTTAATCGATCCCACCGGAATCGAAGACCTAACACCATTAAGGGATTTACTTAACAACAAATCTTGGATCTTGCATGCAGCCACCCAAGATTTATCTTGCCTTTATGAACTTGGGCTTAAACCTGGTGAAATATTTGACACAGAATTAGCTGCCAGATTGATGTCACTACCCCATGTTGGTTTAGGTGGATTATTGGAAGACGAATTACAAATAACACTTGATAAAGAACATTCAGCAGCAGACTGGTCTAAAAGACCACTGCCCCAAGATTGGTTAATTTATGCTGCCCTTGATGTTGAATTCTTACATCAACTCAGAAACATTTTGATAACTAAACTCACCGCGAGCAACAAACTAGAATTGGCCACCCAAGAATTTCAAGCATTGTGTGTTTGGCAATCCCCTGGTGCAAAACCAGATCCTTGGCGCAGAACATCTGGAATGCATGAAGTCAGAGGTGGAATCGAAGCAGCCATTGTTAGACAGATTTGGTTGAAGCGTGATGAGATTGCAAAAGAAAGAGATATTGCCCCAGGCCGTGTTTTAAATGATGCTGCAATTGTAGAAATTGCTGCTCAGAAACCAAAAACAGAAACAGATCTAAAATCTTTGTCCACTATTAAACACCGACCAGCTAAAAATGATTCTGCTATTTGGTTTGAACAATTACAAATTGCTGTGCAGTTGCCTGCTGACCAGTGGCCCGTGAAACAAAAAGCGACTGAAAGCTATCCCGCACCTAAATCTTGGTTGGAAAGAAGACCTGAGGCATATCAGCGTTTGCAGTTTATGAAGGTGGCTTTGCACCAGTTGGGTGAAGAAACCCAAATTCCGGTGGAACATTTGTGTTCACCTGATTTAGTGAAGCGTTGGTGTTGGGATAAACCCTCTCTAGATCAAGACTCCACTCAGCAGTGGCTCCTGGCTCATGGGGCACGTTCTTGGCAGGTAGAGAAAATCACCCCATTGCTGCTCAAATCATTAGACAACCCCGAGGTTGACGAATTCGAGGAACTGGGTTAGGTTAGAACTAACTCAAAAAAAGGAAAATCCCCTCTTGCTTGCTGGACTACTAATTGGCCTTCGCGAAGGTTTAGAAGCTTCCCTGATCGTAGGAATCCTTATTGCATATTTAGTAAAAATTGATTTACGTAGTCGTATAAAAACTATTTGGACAGGTGTCCTTTCAGCCGTAGCTTTTTCCTTAATTGTGGGCATAGGTGTGGGCTTAACTTCTGAATCATTAACAGAATTTGCTGAAAAATTCTTTGCCGGAACCATGAGTTTCATCGCAGTTGGTTTTGTAACCGGAATGATCTTTTGGATGAGAGCTGCTGCCAAAGGTTTAGCCAAAAATTTAAGAACCCAAGTTGATAGTGCCCTAATTGGTGGTGGCGCTTTTAGTTTAGCTGCGCTAGCTTTTGCGGCGGTAGCAAGAGAAGGTGTAGAAACCTCAATTTTCTTATGGGCAGCAGCACAAAACTCTGGAAGTTTACCAACTTTGGTGGGTGGTTTTACAGGTATCGCAATTTCAATTTTCTTAGGATATTTGATTTATCTAGGAGCAGTTAAATTAAATCTATCTGTCTTCTTTCGCACCACCGGTTTACTTTTGATGGTGGTAGCTGCCGGTGTTTTAACTTACGGAATACACGAATTCCAAGAACTTGGTTGGTTACCTGGTGAAGACGCAATTGCTTATGATTTATCAAATTCAATTGATCCCAACGGTTTTGTGGCCACCTTATTCAAGGGACTACTTAGCTTAAGAACATCAATGTCTTGGATGGAATTATTTGCCTACATTTCCTACATCGTTATTGTGGCCACACTGTTTCTAAAACCAGCCAAAGTAAGCAAAGACACTGTAGAAAAAGTTAAAGTTTCTTAATTCTTTCTGTCACTTAAAACATCATCAAGTCTTGCCACTGCTTCAATAATTTCTCGAGAAATATCTTGGGCGGTTAAACCAATCTCTGACATAACTTGAGCACGAGTTGCATGCATTAAGAATTTCTCTGGAATACCAAAATCTCTTTGAGGGGTGTAAATATTTTGATCTCTCAAGAACTGTGAAATACCAGCTGCTACTCCACCTGATTTTGAATTATCTTCCACCACTGCAATCAACCTATGTTTGGCCGCTAAGGTTGCCAAATATTTTGGTAACGGCTTAATCCAGCGCGGATCAACAACTGTGACACCCATTCCTTGATCTTTTAGTCTGTGGGCCACCTCAACTGCTAAATGTGCCATGGCCCCAATTGAAATAAGTAACACGTCTTCTTCCCCATGTTTACTTAAAACATCAACACCTTGAATACGCTCCAGGGCCGGAATTGGTTGCGCAATTGCTCCCTTAGGAAATCTTAAAACTGTTGGTCGATCCTTAACCACCACAGATTCTCTTAACAATTCTCTTAAAGTTGATGCATCTCTTGGTGCTGACAACATCAAATTAGGAACCACTTGCAAAATAGATAAGTCCCACATTCCGTTATGACTTGCCCCATCGTCACCTGTGACTCCTGCTCGATCCAACACAAAAGTTACTCCCGCATTGTGCAAGGCCACATCCAACAACAATTGATCAAAAGCCCTATTTAAAAATGTGGCATAAACTGCCACAACCGGGTGAAGTCCACCAAAAGCCATACCGGCAGCAGCGGTGGTGGCATGTTGTTCAGCAATACCAACATCAAAAATTCGATCAGGAAATTGTTGAGCAAATTTATCTAAACCTGTTGGCCCCAGCATCGCTGCTGTTATTGCCACCACATCTTTTCGTTCTTTACCAATAGCAACCAATTCATCACTAAAGACAGAAGTCCAAGTAGTTGCTGAGGCATTAACAGGTTTACCTGTGTCTGGATTAATTACACCGGTGGCATGAAATTTTTCTGCTTCATCATCTAAAGCTGGACCATAACCTTTTCCTTTTTCAGTTATGACATGAACCAAAACTGGACCGTTAAATCTTTTTGCCACCTGTAAAGCATTTTCAATCAAATCTTCATCATGACCATCAACTGGTCCTAGATATTTCAAACCTAAATCTTCAAATAAACCTTGTGGTGCGAAAACGTCTTTAATACCTTTTTTCATACCATGCAAAGCTTCAAACACTGGTCTACCAATTGGGGATTTCAATAAGGTTTCTTTACCCCAATCCAAAACTTTTTCATACATTTCATTTGTTCTTAAACTAGCTAAGTGAGTTGAAAGTCCACCGATAGTTGGTGAATATGATCGCCCATTGTCATTAACAATAATTACTAAAGGACGATGAGTTTGTGCAGCAATATTATTCAGTGCTTCCCAACTCATTCCCCCAGTAAGTGATCCATCCCCCACCACGGCAACTACATGTCGGTCTTTAAGTTCACCTGTTTGTTCATAAGCTCTCGCAATTCCATCAGCCCAAGACAAAGCAGTTGAAGCATGAGAATTTTCAACAATGTCATGTGCTGATTCACTTCTGGCTGGATACCCGGATATGCCATCTTTTTTTCTTAACTCACTGAACTGATCAAGTCTGCCGGTAAACATTTTGTGAACATAAGACTGATGTCCGGTATCCCAGATGATTGCATCTTGCGGTGAATCAAAAACTCTGTGAATGGCAATTGTTAATTCAACAACACCTAAATTTGGACCTAAGTGGCCACCAGTTTTTGATACTCGATCAATCAGGAATTCTCTAACTTCTGCTGCTAAAGCTGGAATTTGAGCTGAAGTGATTTTCTTTAAATCGGTAGGTGAATTAATGGAATGAAGCAATCCCATGTTGTCCTACCTTTCTTCATATTCCTAGTTAAACCCAATATTGCGTTTCTAGCCAATTCTAGAATGCCCGTGATTACCTAAACGGCCACAGTAAATGCTACTTATAGGCGAATAATTTCCCATTTCACACTCGCTGAAAGCGGAGCACCAGGACTTACAAGGTGTTTGGGGTGATTAACAGCATCTGGTGGGCCGGTTTGAGGTTCTATACAGAAAACATCTTCTAGCTCATCATAAATCACGAATGTGTCCACATCGCTGCTGAAATCAATTCTTAATGCTTCAGGCCACTCAATAAATCCTTTGCCACTGGGCACAACAAAAGCATCATCAAATGGTGGAATACCGATCGGTTGTGTTTCATTTAAGGTGAAATTATTTTCGTCTTTTTTATATTGTGATTCAGCTTCTATGCCAAACTTGGCAATTTTTCCTTTACTTAATTGGCGCTTAAACCAAGGATGCCAGCCAAGTTGGGCTGGAAATTCTGCTTGATCAGTTGAGATTGAGGCATAACACTTTAAGAAATTATTAGTAATGCTCCATCTTTGTAAGACTTGCATTTTGATAGGCCACTTATCGTTTGTTTCATGCAAAATTTCAACAGCAACTTCTGATTGGTTTTGAACTTTTCCAGGGGCAAATGCCACAGTGCCATGAATGGCCCACTGCTGAAAATTAGTTTCCTGAGGAAAAGTTTTCCCCTTAAAACTAACTTGATTATTCCTAATTCGACCAGCCCATGGTGCCATCAAATACCAGCCACCAATTAATGGATGATCTCCCTGTTCTCCCAGGATTTGTAAATCATCTTTGTACCAAGCTGTGGCACGTCCACCATTAATCGGATCAATTACTAATTTGTGATCACCACTTGCTATTTCAATTGTCATTTCAAATCCTTAGGCTTTGAAAAGAAAATATGTGATTAAGAAGTTCGTGATTTTCGACTAGTTATCGCATCAGCTGTTGCTGCTAACAAAAGCACGCCACCTGTAATAGCAAGATTTAAACCAGATGCTAAACCGATAAGTCCCAAACCGTTATCAATAACCGCAATAACAAATCCACCAATAACTGCATCGCTGAGTCGACCGCGTCCACCAAACAAACTCACTCCACCAACAACGGCTGCAGCAATTGCGTTTAACACAATTGATCTACCAGCTGCTGCATCAACAGATGCTTGGCGAGAAGCCATAAGAATTCCTGCAATTCCTGCAAAAGAAGATGAGATCATGAACACTTTGATGCGCACTCGACTTACTTGAATGCCTGCACGTCTGGCGGCTTCTGCGTTACCACCAACTGCATAAACATGTCTTCCAAATTTTGTTCTATTTAACACAAATGTTCCTGCGGCCAAAAGTATTAACACAATTGGAACAACATAAGGAACACCTTTCAAAGAAGTAACTGCTGGATTTGCGCCACGTTCTAAGTTTAGGAAACTAACAAAGCCGGCACCAACAATCAATATTGTTAAGGAACGAAATACTAAAATTCCCATAGGTTTATTTAGTTGCCCTGATGTAGTTCTTTGTCTACGTGAATAAAGTGCTGATCCCACATAAAGTACAAAGATTACGGCTAACAAAATCCACCCAAATGCTATCGGCATTGGAGTATTCATAATTGCCAGAATTGGTGGGGCATCTATCCCAATTAATCCACCTTTACCAACCACAACAAGTTGTAAACCTTGAAAAGCTAAAAATGCTGCCAAGGTAACCACAAACGAGGGAATCCCGACTTTGGCTACTAACACCCCAATTAAGAATCCAATTAACATTCCTAAAGAAATTGCAATAACTACCGCAAGAGGCCAAGCCACACCGTAGTTAGACATAGAGATGGCCAGAAAAGCAGCCGATAAGCCAGCAGTAACTCCTGCTGCTAAATCAATTTCACCTAGTAATAAAACAAAAGTTAAACCCATGGCCAATGTTGTTACGGTGGCTGTTTGGGTTAGAAGATTGGCAAAGTTAATAGGTTTCAAAAAAATTGGATTTGCTGCAGCAAAAAGTGTGGCAAGAATGATTAAACCCAACAGGGCAGGTAGTGACCCTGTTTCTCCGCCTTTTACTCTGGCAATGTAATTGCGACCAGCATCAAGAAAAGATCCTTCATTACCAGTTTGAATAGTATTTTGATTACTCATTTACACACCAACTTCTTGAGTTTTAGCACCAGTTATATAGCCAACAACATCTGCTTGACTAGTTTCAGATTTCTTAACAGCTGCAGTCATTTTTCCCAAGTAAAGAACATAAATGCGATCTGCCACTGCGAAAACATCTTGCAAATTGTGGGAAATAATAATGACTGCTTTACCAGAATCTGCCAACCTTCTTACCAGTTGTAAAACCTGTTCAGTTTGAGCAACACCTAAAGCTGCTGTTGGTTCATCCAAAATAACAACTTTGTTGTTCCATAACACAGCTCGAGCAATTGCCACAGTTTGTCTTTGACCACCAGATAGACGAGCTACTTTTTGTCTTACAGATTTAACAGTTCTAACTGACAGAGAGGTCAGAGTATCTGCAGCTTTTGATTCCATGGCACCTTCATCAAGCACACCTGTATGAGCTTTTTCTCTACCTAAAAACATATTGTGCACAATGTCTAAGTTGTCACATAAAGCCAAATCCTGGTAAACAACATCAATACCTAAATCAGATGATTGGCGTGGACTTTTTAATTCAACTGGGTTACCTTCAAAAAGTATTGTTCCTTGATCATAAGGTTGAATTCCTGCTAAACCTTTAATAAGTGTTGATTTACCGGCACCGTTATCTCCAACTAGAGCGGTTACCTCACCGGCACGAACAGAAAAGTTAACATCTTTTAAAACTTCAACTGGACCAAAATTTTTCTTAACATTCTTTAATTCAATTACTGGAGTCTCAGTAGACAAGAAATTCTCCCCTTAAATTCAAATGCCCTTTATTACATATTTGGTCTTGACACCCTATAACAGGTGTCAAGACCAAATATAACTATCTATAAATCAGATCTTAGGAAAGACCGATTTCTGTACACTTTGCTGCTGCGGCGCCGGTGCAAACATCTGCTGCCATTAGACCACTGCGATCAAGTGCTGCTTTGAAACCATCAAGTGATGCTGCATCTGCATACAACGCTTGTGGTGTAGCTGCTTGGAAAGGTGTTCCGTCAGCCAATTGTTTATTGGTTGTTGGGGTTTCACCCTTCAAGATTGCGATTGCCAATTCAGCTGCTGTTGAAGCTTCAACTAAGTAATCTTTGAAGACAGTCATACATTGCTTGCCTGACAATACGTTGTTCATTCCTTCTTTAGAAGCATCTTGACCTGAAACTGGAACGGTCAATTTGTTCTTATCAAGGATTGCGATTGCAGCTGCTGCGTTGGTGTCGTTTGCTGACACAACTGCGTCAACTTTTCCACCGTTTGCAGTAAGTGCTTGTTCAAAGTTGGTACCAGCTTTGGCACCATCCCATGAACCGTCTGGACGCTTTGCGCCAAGTTTTGCCTTGTCAACTTCAACACCAGCAGCTTTTAATGCTGTGTCGTAGCCTTCAGCAAACATTGCTGCGTTACCGTCTGTTGGATCTCCATCAAGGAAAATCAATTGAGCAGTCTTTGGATCTTTACCAGCATCGCCAAGACACTTAATGATTCCTTCACCTTGAAGTGTTCCAACTGTTACGTTGTCAAATGAAACGTAGTAGTCAACACCTTCAATTGGACGATCGTAAGCAATGGTTGGTACACCTTGTGCCTTGGATTTGGCTGCAACTTGTGCGCCAGCACCTTGGTAATCGGTGATAATCATTACGTTGCAACCTGATGCAAGCATTGCGTCACCAATGGTGAGCATCTTTGCAGTGTCGCCTTCAGCATTTTGAATGTCGG
Organism: Candidatus Nanopelagicales bacterium; assembly: GCA_016463095.1. Taxonomy (GTDB): domain Bacteria; phylum Actinomycetota; class Actinomycetes; order S36-B12; family UBA5976; genus ATZT02. The sequence continues at coordinate 10,925 of JAEMSA010000018.1, read as the reverse complement.
TTGTAAAACCGGCTGCTTCTAATGCTTCTTTTAGTGCTGGACGATCTCCATTTTCCCAACGTGGGGAAGATGCAGAATCTGGCAAGATTACGCAAGCTAAGCCACTTGCGGCTGCTGCGCTATCGGTTGCTGCGGTGTCACTTGAACCGCTTGAACATGCTGCTAATAAAAGAGCTGCTGCAGCGGTAACTGCGACTACTCCGAAAGAGCGTTTTAACACTCAGTTCTCCTTTGTTTTGTTGGACATGATTTAAAACAAATAAAGTTTTTGACTCTATTTATTTCAAACCAAGTATGTGGTCAATCGCTAACTGATCGAGTCTCTCGTTAAAGAAACCACGTTCAGCCAGTTTGTCGGCGTTAAACACCTCCTGTTTCAACTTGTTAGCTGAATCTGAGGAATAACCTCCGACAGTTGGTTGTGCTAATGAATCATGACCGGAAACTTTGTGAGCAGCCTGCACATCGGGATCTGCATCATAAGCACGTGCTTTTTCAGCAAGTGCTAAATAGTTTCGCATCGAATTCTTAGCAAATTCCCAAATTCCATCGCCATGTTCACTGCGATAAGGACGGGAATCAAAATGTTTAGGACCGGCGTAACCAGTCTTTTCTAATAATCTAACCAAGAAGAAGTTATCTTTAATTCCTTCTGACCCAAAACGAAGATCTTGGTCATAACGACCAATCTTTTGATCGTTTAAGTCGATGTGGAATAACTTCTTTTGCCAAATAGCTTGAGCTACACCTTGGTAGAAAGAAAGTCCTGCCATGGTTTCGTGGGCAACTTCAGGATTCAAACCAACCATGCTTGGGTCTTCCAGTGTTTCAATAAATGCCATCATGTGACCAATTGTTGGTAAGAAAGTATCGCCTCTTGGTTCATTAGGTTTTGGCTCAAGTGCCATACGCATCTTGTAGCCGTTGTCTTTTATGTAACCAATAAAGAAGTTCAGTGCTTCTCTATATCTTTCTAATGCATCAAGTGGATATTTTGAACCAGCTGCTTCAACACCTTCACGACCGCCCCAAAAAACTGCGGTTGGTGCACCAAATTCTGCTCCGACATCAAGTGCTTTCAAAACTTTTTGTATTGCATACTTTCTGATTTGAGGATCATTTGAAGTAAATGCACCGTCTTTGAAAACGGGGTGAGTAAATAAGTTTGTGGTAGCCATCGAAACCACAACACCTGAATCATCAAGTGCTTTTCTGAAATCTTTTTTTATTTTGTCTTGTTCAGCAACTGATGAACCGTAAGGAAGTAAGTCATCGTCATGAAATGAAACTCCCCAAACATTTAATTCACCAAGTTTTCTGACAAAATCTGCTGGGTAAATTGGGGGTCTAGTTGCTTCTCCAAATGGATCGCGACCTGAATGACCAATTGTCCATAATCCGAAAGCAAACTTATCTTCTTTTTTTGGAGTCATTGAATTACCCACAAATGCCTCATTTCGATTTTATTAATTGCGAATTTTTCGCTACAACCGACAACTCTGTAAACCTACCCTGAGGTACTTGGGCCTCGCCACTTGAGTTGATTAAAATTGAGCCACAATTCGATTACTTTTCCATAACTTTTCGTCACTCTAAATGCAGAATCAGGCAAAACTCCCTTGAAAAGCCTCTCGATAAGCATTTCTGATTGATTCTTGAAAGTTCACTTGTTTGATAACACTTCCTTTTAAATCCCAAATCGGTGGATTTAATTCCCCACTTAAGGCCCAGGCCGCTTGGCGTGCTGCCCCATCGGCAACGTATTCAGCAGCTGGTGGAATGTGAACCGGCACATTAAATAGAGTGGCCGCGATTTCTTGCACTGCTTTTGAAGCAGCTGCCCCACCAATTAAAACAACTCTGTTTGGTTTTGTGCCTTTCCCAAAATTTGTGATGACATCACTTGCTTCAGCAAGTGAGCACAGCATTCCTTCAATGCAGGCGCGAGCAAAATTTGCTGGGGTCATATTGCTTCTAGTTAAACCGTGTAAGGATCCTTTTGCGTTAGGTAAATTGGGAGTTCTTTCTCCATCCAAATAAGGCAACAAAACTATTCCCTCAGATCCTGGTTTTGCACTCAAAGCTAATTCTGCAAATTGATCCAATGAAACATTCAAAACTGCAGCACCTGCATTAATTACTCGGGCAGCATTTAAGGTGCACGCTAAAGGTAAATATTTTCCTGTGGCATCAGCAAATCCTGCGATAACTCCACTGGCATCATTCGTGGGATTATCAGAAACAGTGTAAGCAGTTCCTGAGGTGCCCAGAGAGATGACAATGTCACCAGTTGTAGCACCTAATCCCAATGCAGCAGCCATGTTGTCACCAGTTCCAGGTGCAACAGCAATTCCAGTTGTGGTCTGACCAATAATTTCATTTGGGGAAGCAACTCTGGGAAGTTGAACTTCTTTACCTAAGGCAAGTTTTAATAAATCTTTTCGGTATTCGTTTGTTTGTGCTGACCAATATCCGGTACCTGAGGCATCTCCCCTGTCAGTAACAAATTCATCTGGGGTGCCCATCAATTGCCAAGTTAACCAATCATGAGGAAGCATTACTCCGCTAACTTTGGCAGCATTAGCTGGTTCACTATTAGCAAGCCAACGAAGTTTAGACACAGTAAAAGCAGCAACAGGAACAGAACCAATTGCTTGAGCCCATTTATCTGGGCCACCAAAGTCTTTAATTAATTCCGTAGCAGCATCAGCAGATCTAGTGTCATTCCACAACAGGGCATCTCGAACTACTTGTTTATTGTCATCAACAACAACCATGCCGTGTTGTTGTGCACCGATTGAAATTGCGGCAACGTCATCCAATAATCCCTTACTTGAGGATGTTAATTCACTTAACCATTTACTGGGTGAAATTTCTGTGCCATCAGGATGAGTACCACGACCTTCGCGAATCAATTCACCAGTTACTGCATCTCGCACCACAATTTTTACCGACTGAGTTGAAGAGTCAACTCCTGCAACTAATTTTCGTGACATATCTTAAGAAGCAGCTAATTGTCGTAGCACGTAAGGCAAGATTCCACCGTGACGGAAATAATCAGCTTCACCAGGTGTATCAATTCTTACTTTCGCCTTAAAAGTTTTGGTTCCACTTTTACCTGTCGCAGTTAGGGCAACGTTTTGTGGAATTTTGCCGTTATTTAATTCTTCGATGCCCACAATGTCAAAAGTTTCTGATCCATCTAAACCTAACTTTTCCGCGTTTTCATCGTTAATAAATTGCAACGGCAATACGCCCATTCCAACTAAATTACTTCTATGAATTCTTTCGTAGGATTCTGCGATTACTGCTTTGACTCCCAGTAGTGCTGTGCCCTTAGCTGCCCAGTCTCTTGATGACCCTGAACCATATTCGGCTCCAGCAATAATAATTAAAGAAGTTTTGTCAGTTAGATAATCAATGCTGGCATCATAAATTGTGTCTTGTTGATTCTTTTTAAAGTTGAAGGTAAATCCGCCTTCAACATCTTTAAGAAGTTTGTTTTTAAGTCTGATATTGGCAAAAGTTCCCCGAATCATCACTTCATGATTACCGCGTCTTGACCCGTAAGAGTTGAAATCTTTCTTATCTATGCCATGTTGAGTTAGGTATTTTCCTGCAGGTGAATCAGCTTTAATACTTCCCGCTGGTGAAATGTGGTCAGTTGTTACCGAGTCACCTAACCAGGCAAGTACCCGAGCACTACTTATATCTGAAACTTTTCCAGGAGTTTTGGGCATGTTTTCAAAGTAAGGGGGTTTTCTAACATAGGTACTGGAATTAGACCAAGTAAATGTTTTACCTGTTGGAGTGGAAAGTTTTTGCCACTTTTCGTCACCCTTGAAAACATTGGCGTAACGTTTGGTGAACATGTCAGAATCAATTGCACTTTTAATTACCTCGAGAATTTCTTGAGTTGATGGCCACACGTCTTTCAAATAAATTGCTTTACCAGCTTCACTTGTACCAAGTGGATCATTATTTAAATCAATATTCATTGTTCCAGCAATTGCGTAGGCCACAACCAAAGGAGGAGAGGCTAAATAGTTCATTTTTATGTCAGGGTTGATGCGTCCTTCAAAGTTTCTATTACCACTCAAAACTGATACCGCAGCTAAGTTAGCCTGATTAATTCCTGCACTTATCGGTTCTTGTAAAGGTCCACTATTACCAATACAAGTAGTGCAACCATAGCCAACTAAATCAAAACCTAATTTGTTTAAATACGGGCTTAAACCGGATTTGTTCAAATAATCAGTTACAACTTGAGAACCTGGGGCCAGTGTAGTTTTTACCCAAGGCGCTCTGCTTAAACCAAGTTCGACTGCTTTTTTAGCCAGTAATCCAGCACCAATCATTACTTCTGGATTTGAAGTATTAGTGCACGAAGTGATTGCAGCAATTACTACTGCTCCGTGCTTTAAAGTCATTTTTTCACCATCAAGTGAGACTTCTATTTCTTTATTTACCTCATCTGTGTAGGTAGGTAAAATTTTATTGAAATTTTCTTTGGCATTTCTTAATGCCACACGATCTTGTGGTCTCTTTGGTCCAGCAATGGAGGGTTCGATTGTTGATAAATCTAATTCAAGATTTTCTGAAAATCTTGGTGCATGATTAGGGTCTAACCATAAACCTTGTGCTTTGGCATAAGTTTCAACCAAAGCCAATTGGTCAGCACTTCTGCCAGTAAATTTTAAGTAATCGATTGTTTGATTATCTATAGGAAAAATTGCTACGGTAGAACCATATTCAGGACTCATGTTTCCGATAGTTGCGCGATTAGCAAGTGGAACAGCTGAACATCCTGCTCCATAAAATTCCACAAACTTTCCAACCACACCGTGTTTACGTAACAACTCAGTGATTGTTAAAACTAAATCTGTAGCGGTTACGCCTTCTTTTAGTGCACCAGTTAATTTAAACCCAACAACTTTAGGAATTAACATGCTTACTGGTTGGCCTAACATCGCAGCTTCTGCTTCGATGCCACCCACTCCCCAACCAAGTACACCTAAACCATTAACCATGGTGGTGTGTGAATCGGTTCCCACCAAAGTGTCTGGGTAAACCATTCCGTTTCTTTCAAAAACAACTCTGGCTAAGTTTTCAATGTTTACTTGATGCACAATTCCAGTTCCGGGTGGCACTACTTTAAATTCAGAGAAAGCACTTTGTCCCCAGCGCAGGAATTGGTATCTTTCTTGATTTCTTTCATACTCAAGATCAACATTTATTTTTAAGGCCATATTTGATCCAAATGCGTCAGCAATAACAGAATGATCAATCACAAGTTCAGCTGGTGCTAAAGGATTTACTTTCTGGGGATCTCCACCTAAATCAATCATTGCTTCACGCATTGTTGCTAAATCAACAATTGCTGGAACTCCCGTGAAATCTTGCAGGATTACTCGAGCTGGGGTGTAAGGAATTTCTATACTTGGCTCAGCTTTTTCATCCCAGTTGGCAACTGCGTTGATGTGATCTTTGGTTATGTTCACACCATCTTCGGTGCGCAATAAGTTTTCTAAAAGTATTTTTAGACTGAAAGGCAAGGTTTTAGCACCAGGAATTTTATCAAGGGCAAATATTTGACTGGAGCGATTATTAAAACTTAGAGTTTGCAAGGCTCCGAAAGTGTTTATACTCATCTATCCCTCAGTTTTATCAATAACCAAACACTATCAGTGGGAAGAAAAAAGACTTATTCGCGCACCAAAACTGCCACGGATTCTAAATGGTGGGTCATGGGAAACAAATCAAATGCCACAACTGTTTCAAGTCTCCAGCCATACTTTTTGGCGATTAAAACGTCTCTGGCTAATGCTGCTGGGTCACAAGCAATATAGATAATTTTTTGCAATGTTTGGGCACATATTTGTTGCATCACATTTTGCCCCGCACCAGATCTTGGTGGATCAAGCACCACCACATCAAACTTAGTTTTTACTGACTTAATCCATCGGTCTACCCGATCACCCACCACTTGCACATTTTTGAAATCTTTCAAATTTGTTTTGGCATTTTGGGCAGCATTTCTATCTGCTTCAACCACAAAACCTGTTGCCTGTGGAAATTCTTGTAACAAAGAGTGAGCTAACACTCCTACTCCGGCATAAAGATCAGCAAATGAGTCAACTTTTAGTCCAGAAATTGATTTTTTGATCTGGTTACTCAAAACTGAAGCAGCCCCTGGGTGTACTTGCCAAAACCCATCCCCTGCTACCGCGAAATCATGACCGTCTACTTCTTGAACAGAATTGGGAGCACTAGGTGTTCTTTTCTCAACTGGGTAAACAATTGTTTCATCTTTAGATTTCACAATTAATATTTCTTCTCCGATGTTGCCTTCAGGTAAGTTTTTTAAAACATCGTTTATTGAGTTGTTCGCAATTAAGCACTTATCTATTACTTGGACTTCGTGTGAACGAGTTTTCCTAAATCCCCATTTACCTTGTTCATTTGCAACTAAGCGAATTCTGGTTCGCCAATTATAGTCACTGGGCTCAACTGAGTTAATGGAACAAATTTCTTTAGCGTTAGGAACTTGTCCAAATCTTTCAAGTTGTTCCACAAGCACTGCTAATTTCAGTTCTCTTTGAAATGTGGGGTTAACATGCTGCCAATCACAACCACCGCAACCATCAGGTTTGAAGAATTCACATTTTGGTTCAATACGGTGCGGCGAAGCTGAAATAACTTTTATTGTTTGAGCAAACCATGATCTTTTACCAGGTGCCAGTGAAACTAGTTTTACTTCCACAGTTTCCCCAGGTAATGCATGTCTAACAAACACGACAACACCATCATGTCTTGCCACACATAAACCACCGTGGGCAACTTTTTCAATATTTAAAGTAAGTAAATCTCCTGGGTTCACGGTGCTAGGGGCGACGCAGATTTTGTGAAACAGGTCGAGGTGTTTTTTCTTTCATTGTTTCGGTCGAAATTAATTGCCAAGGAACACTTACCACCATCACCCCAGGGGTAAATAATAAACGAGATTTAAGTCTTAACGCGGATTGATTGTGTAGCAACTGTTCCCACCAATGACCCACAACGTATTGAGGAACAAAAACTGAGATTACATCTCTAGGACTTTCTCTTCTAATACTTTTAACATAATCAAGTATTGGTCTCGTGATTTCCCTAAAAGGTGAATCAAGAACTTTGAGGGGCACAGGAATTCCTAATTCTTGCCAATCTCTAATCAGCGCATTAGTTTCTTCTTCTTCAACTCTTACTGTTATTGCTTCTAAAGTGCTTGGTCTGGTTGCCCTGGCGTAATAGACAGCTCTCATCGTTGGTTTATGTAATTTGGAAACCAAAACAATTCCATGAATTCTGCTCGGTAAAGATAGATTAGCGCTGCTAGTTAGAGTTAGTTCATCATTTACTTTTCGGTAATAAATATAAATGGCACTCATCATCGCCATTAGCAATGGAATAGCTACTACCACCATCCATGCACCATGAGTAAATTTTGTTACTAACACAATTACTAAAACTGTTCCAGTCATTACAAAACCAATTGAATTGATAATACGAGAACGTTTCATTTTCGAAATCAAATCTTTATCAGATGTGTTCTTAATGTTTCTGGTCCAATGTTTTATCATTCCCAGTTGACCCAAAGTAAAAGAAGTGAAAACTCCCAAAATATAGAGTTGAATCAATTTAGTGACACTGGCATCGAATGCATAAACCATGATGATGGCCGCTGTTGCTAAAAATAGAATTCCGTTACTAAAAGCTAAGCGATCGCCTCGATTGTGCAGTTGTCGCGGCAAAAATCTGTCATTAGCAAGAATGGAAGCCAAAACAGGAAATCCGTTGTAAGCAGTATTTGCCGCCAAAACCAAGATCAACGCTGTAGCAGCAGCAATAATTAGAGTTCCCAACGTGAATGAACCAAAACTTGCTTGCGCAATTTGCACAATCACAGTTTTTTGTTGTTGCCCTGTAGGTAGTCCAATTAAGTCTTCTGAATGCTCCGCAACTTTTACCCCAGTCTTCATTGCCAAATAAGTAATAGACAAAAACATGGCAGATGAAATGGTTCCTAATAATAATAAAGTTGTCGCAGCATTTTTACTCTTAGGTTTTTTAAACGCTGGAACACCATTTGATATTGCTTCTACTCCAGTTAACGCTGTACACCCAGAGGAAAAAGCTCGAGCAAATAAAAAGATCAACGCAAATCCGGTGAAACTTTGTTCAGCAGTAATTGACCAATCAGCACTTTCGGCTTTCAGTTCAACTCCTTGCATAAGTTGAAATCCTGCCCAACCCACCATTATTAATATAGAGAAAATAAAAGCATAAGTTGGAATAGCAAATAGAGTTCCAGATTCTTTCGCACCGCGCAGGTTCAAAACTGTCAAAATTGCGATCAAGACCACGGCAAGCACAACTCCATGATTTGAAAAATATGGAAACGCTGAAGCAATATTGTCTTTAGCTGCCGCAATCGAAACAGCAACCGTCATCACATAATCAACTAATAATGCACTTGCTACTACTAACCCAGGTTTTCTGCCCAAGTTTGTGGTTACTACTTCGTAATCCCCACCACCACTTGGGTAAGCGTGCACATTTTGTCGATAAGACATCACAACTACACCCATCACATTTGCAACAGCGAATGCAACCCAGAGTGAACTATTTATATATGCAATTCCGCTAACACTTAAAACTAAAAGAATTTCTTGGGTGGCATAAGCATTGGAAGACAATGCATCAGATGCAAAGACTGGTAGAGCCACTCTTTTGGGAAGAAGAGTGTCACCTAACTTGTCGCTTCTCAGAGCGCGACCTACAAGTAAGCGCTTTATCGAAGTTGTAAGAATTGCCACAATCCCTCACATTACGCAACACCTGCGCTCCAAGGCTTTAACCACTCCCGTAACGCAAACAGATTTGCCTGTAACGTAGGTAATAACAGTCATCCACTCAAAGGATTATTTCCAAGTGCACGTAGTGATTATGGGTTGTGGACGAGTCGGATCTGCCCTTTCGCTGCGATTAATGGAACTGGGCCATTCTGTAGCCATCATTGATAAAGAAGAATCAGCATTCATTGCTTTAGGTGAAAATTTCAGTGGACAAAAAGTTTTAGGTGTTGGTTTTGATCGTGACACACTAATTGAAGCTGGTATTGAAAAAGCTCAAGCATTTGCCGCAGTTTCATCAGGTGATAATTCAAATATTGTTTCAGCTCGTGTTGCTCGAGAAAACTTTAATGTTCCACTAGTAGTGGCAAGAATTTATGATCCAAGAAGAGCAAAAGTTTATGAACGCTTAGGAATTCCAACAGTAGCAAGTGTTGCCTGGACCACTGATCAAGTTTTAAGAAGATTGTTGCCACTTGGTGCACAAGAAGAATGGCGCGATCCCAGTGGCAATGTTGTTTTAGCTCAGGTTTATCTTTCACCAAAATGGGTAGGTAAACGTGTTGGAGATTTGTCAGAAGCTGCAAAAGTACGTGTGGCACTCATTAGTCGATTTGGTGGGGCAATCTTGCCTGATCGTGACACCGTAATTCAAGAAGGCGATTTAATTCACGCAATTTATCAAGTTCAAGATAGAGATCTAGTTGAAAACGTTTTTGCTAGCGGAGCAAAGGATTAATAAATGTTGATTGTTATTGCTGGTGGTGGAAACGTAGGCCGTGCTATTGCCCGTGACCTAATCAAAAACGGTCACGAAATTACCGTTATCGATAAAGACGCTGATGCCATTGCCAGTGCAAAAAAATCTGGTGCACACACTGTTTTTGCAGATGCTTGCGAACCTGATGCACTTGATGCTGCAAATCTTTCCAAAGCCCAAATTGTGGTCGCCGCAACTGGTGATGACAAAGTTAATTTGGTTGTTTCACTTCTTGCTAAAACCGAATACGGAGTATCCCGAGTAGTAGGTCGGGTTAATCATCCCAAGAATGAATGGCTCTTTGGTGAATCATGGGGTGTTGACTTTGCAGTATCCACTCCGCAAATGATGACCGCCATTGTTGAGGAAGCAGTAACTGTTGGGGAATTAGTTCGATTATTTTCTTTAAGGCAATCTGGTTCAGACATTTTGGAAGTAACACTTCCCAGTGATTCACCAGTTGCGGGCAAACGTGTTGGTGATGTGGATTGGCCAATCGATACAGCTTTAGTGGCAATTCTGCGCGATCGAAAAGTTATTACCCCTCACCCAGATGATCCTTTAGAATCGGGAGACGAATTGATAGTTATTGCCACAACCGCACAACAACCAATTTTAAGAGAATTACTCTGCAATAAGCCTGCTTAAATAATTTTTGCTCTGGCAGTTTTCACTATCTGATATGTAACCCACACTGCAAACAAATAAAGAGGCCAACCCATAAATATTTTTACAGATCCAAGTAAAGCAACACTGTCATTTAAGTACAACGGGATTTGAACAACCAAGCGTATTCCAAATACCGCAACCCAAATCCAAGTCACAATTGTGTAAGCCCGAACCAACAATGGATGCTTTAACCAACCTGAGGTATCCCCTACTAAGGAACCAACCAAGTAACCAATCAATGGTTTCCTGATTAACACGGAAACTAGCAATGCAAATCCGTAAACTGCATTGGTGATTATTCCAGTCAAAAAGAAGTTACTGGCATCTTTTGTTCTCCAGGTTATTAAGACAGAAATTGATAAACCTACAAACCCACTTAGTACTTGAGTTAGAGGCTTTCTTTCAATTAACCGGATTAACAAAAGAATTCCACCAAGAATTAAAGCAGCAATTAGTGCGTTATTTAGATTTTGCTGAAAGACAAAAATCAAAATAAACAGCATGGAAGGTAAACCTGAGTCAACTAATCCGCGCCACCCACCAATAGCTTTATTTAATAATTCTTTCTCCCCCATGTTTTCTGGATTACTCAATTAACTCGCCTC
>JAEMSA010000081.1 GCA_016463095.1 Candidatus Nanopelagicales bacterium | reverse complement strand
GGCTGTGAGTTTCCAGCTGTGCTCTATGTGGGCTTGGCTATCTAGAACACAAAGTATCAACTCATTGGTTCTCATGTCTAATGTGCTGAAGCCATACACGGCTGTTTTTGTCTTGGTCGCTATGTCATACCGCACCACCCAACTCACTAGGGTATCTTTATTGACCTCAGGTCTAACCTGATTGACGATATCTAACTGATTCTCTTTGGCTAAAAACTCCCAATGCTCATAAGTATAAAAATCCAAGAGGTATTTGACTTTGGGATTTTTGATGTCTGCGACGGCATTGAACAGTGCTTGATGGCGCACACCTTTAGCGTAGGTTGTGCCATATTTGGCGTTTTGATATAAACGAATTGCAATTTCTTTCTGCATATTGATTTCTCCTTGTTGGTTGCAGTGAGTGGCAGAATAAGTTGCAGATCTCAAAAGAAGGTTGCTTGTTTCGGGTTGCGTAGTTTCTAGTCATAGCAATCCATTTGTCCCCAACTGCAACTAGCAACTATTTCTTATAGCCACTCATTCGCAACTCACTTCGCCACTCACACTTATTTAGCTTTGCTAAAGGAAATCAAACAAAAATATTGGTGATATTTGGTGATTTTGGACAAATTGAGGTCGACCAAATCGCCGATTAGGTAATAAATTAAACATGCCCATTAACAAACAAGGAGAAGCAATGAGCACACTCGATTCACTCAAGCTAACTACAGCTAAAAAACCAACCCATATTCCTGCAATCGTTTTTCGCAGGAATAAATTATCAAGCAGGCTATGGGAGCAAATCCAGCTTGCCAAAAGTCAGATTGAAGGCACAACCTTTGTGGTGAAGAAATTCCGGTCAATCAAGGACAGGGAAACAGGTTTGCGCCGTCAAGTGGAAATACCAAAAAGAATTCGTGAGTGGTGGTTTCGCAATGACGCTGGCAAAGTCTGCGTGTCTGTTAGGTACGGCACGAAAGTTATTGAGTTGGCCAAGGGAAAACACAGCGTTGAAGTTGAAAATGCGCTGGCATTAGTTAAAGCATTGGAAACTATAAAATCTGCAGTCGAGCAAGGTGAGCTGGACACACAAATTGAGGCAGCTAGCGGGGCATTAAAACTAGGGTTTAAGAAGTAGGGCCTGTGGGTGTCGTGTTCGACACGACACCCATAAATATCTGTATGAAACAATTTCGCGCAACAGTTAAAGCAAGTGGCCTTGTAGTTACAACCATTGTATTTGCTGAAAACACCAATTCGGCTATGAAAATATTGCAAGCTCAATTTGGCGCAAAGAATGTGATCGGCATTCCCATGCAGATGGGAAATAGTTAATGAAAGTCACAGAAGTCACAACTCCAACGCCAGAGCAACAGCGAATTCGGGCTATGCAAGCACAAGTAAAGCGTGCCCAAGAGGCTGTTCGAGCCGAACGAGATCGGCAAAAAATCCATCGAGCACAGCAGCAGATCAGCCAAGCAATCAATTCCAAAAGTTCAAGCGTCGCTTAACAGGACACCAAAGAAAAATCACATTTGGTTGAGGGTTTTGTATAGAATTTATCTATGATAAATCTTAATCAGCTTCCTATAGGTCTGCCTATTCCTCAAGATGATGGCTCAACCAATCATTTGAAGGGAATGAAACTACCCAATTTTTCTTTAATTACCACCAATGGTAAGACTGTTAATTTTGGCGACATCAAAGGTAAATTAGTTATCTATTGTTATCCAATGACAGGTCAACCCAATGTTGTGCTACCAGATGGTTGGGATCAAATTCCTGGGGCAAGAGGTTGTACGCCGCAAAGTTGTTCATTTAGAGATCACTATCAGGAGCTTCAAG
>JAEMSA010000017.1:4622-25833 GCA_016463095.1 Candidatus Nanopelagicales bacterium | reverse complement strand
CAATACTCCCTTTTCCTCCAAATTCAACCCCCAGCCCCCAAATAACTCATATTCACTCCCCCATCTCCCCAAGGCTCTATGCGTGATTCCCCACCGGAGGGTGTTCTTCTGGCACCTAGGATGAAGCGATGGCCACAACTCGTAAAAAAGCTAAGCGAAATGCTGGATATGCGCTTCACGTATTTACTGCCAGTGGCGCAGTCTTTGGAATGTTGGCCCTACAAGCAATCATTGATGGCAGAGTTCGAGATTCTTTAATTTGGTTAATCGTTTGTCAAATACTTGATGGCATTGATGGACCAATAGCTAGAAAACTTGATGTAGTTATTCATGCCCCGTGGCTAAGTGGTGTGGTTTTAGATGAAATCGTTGATTATTTTACTTACGTAATTATTCCTGTGATGTTTTTATTAAATATGAACATGTTGCCTGCTCAATATGAAACTTTTGTAGCTGGAGCAATTCTTTTAACTTGTGCTATTTGGTGGGCTAGAACCGATCATAAAACAGATGACTCCTGGTTTGTTGGTTTTCCTTGCATGTGGAATTTGGTAGTTATCAGCTTCCTGCTTCTAAAAACTCCACCAACTTGGGTAGTTATCATTTCTTTGATTCTTTGTGCATTGCAATTAACAAATATCAAATTTCCACACCCGGTGAGAGTTACAGTTTTGAGACCATTTTCAATCACGATTTCGATTGTTTACTTACTAGCAATTACTGTGATGTCTATTAATTACACCGAACCATTACAAGAACCTTCCCTATTAACTAAAGGGTTATTGCTAAGTTTGCCTGCTTACGCAACAGTTTTGGCTATTTGGAAAACCTGGTTTGTGGTCGAAAAAGCACCTAGAACAAAGAAGAAAGTAAAGTCTAGAAAATAATACGTTGAAACAATTATCAAGAAAACTGGCTTATATATTTATTTCTTTAACTATTATATTTATGTTGGCTTCTAATTTAATTGGATCAGAAGTTGATGCAAATGGAACTTTACAGGAACCTTTTTTCTTGATTCCATTTAGTTATTTAACTTTTGTTTTGGGTATTATTTTTGCAATTATTTCAGTAGTAAAGAAAAAGAAAACCTAGATTCCACCATCGCGGCGTTGTTGCCAGCGTTCTTCAAATCTTGACATCAATTTAGAATTCTTGGTTCTATTTCGAACCTTGGTAGGAGTTGGGGTAGCTGCACCAACGGGCTCTTGCAGACCACGAGCAATAAATACAAATCCTGTTAACACTAATAAGAATCCTGGTATTCCCACGATCACAGTTTTGGAAACCACTGAACCGAAAACTAAAACTAATCCAGAAACAAGGGCCACAAGCCCAAAAATAACGTTGCGGCGCTCACCGGGAGCGATAGTAAAACCGGAACGGCGAAGGGTGGAAGCAAATTTTGGGTCTTCGGCATAAAGGGCTTTTTCCATTTGTTCTAACAACTTTTGTTCACGGTCTGAAAGTGCCACGTTTGGTTATGCCCCGCCCTGTGTTGTGTAAGGAGTATTTCCTACTTTCCAGAATACGACTTTTACTCTGCGCAGGCACATTGGAGTGTGGGTCTTAATCGATGAGTCGTGCTGGCTTAACGGCATCATCGCCAAATCGGGCACTGGCCTTGTCACTGGCCTTATCGATTTCGCGCCAGCCCTTCTCACTTTCCCCCAACAGCAGCTGTCTGGAGGCATTTTCTGCTTCTTCGAGCTTCTCTACTCTTACTCCGACCAATCTGACTCTGACTCGATCAAGTTTTAGGTTTTCAAAGAGAGTTTTAGTGATGGCATAAATGTCTTTGGTCCCATCAATTGGATCGGTGATGGTTTTGGATCTGGTGATGGTGGAAAAGTTGGCAAATCTAACTTTTAACACAATGGTTCGACCCATAAGTTCGGCTGCTCTTAATCTGGTGGCAACTTTTTCACTTAGTCTTAAAATTTCTCTTAAAATATCTGCTGCTTCATCTAAATCTTTTGAAAATGTTTCTTCGTTGCCAATACTTTTTTCTGGCTCATAGGGTTCAACTGATCTTTCATCTCGACCCCAAGACAATTCATGTAAATGTTCTGCCAGCCCATCACCTAATGCTCTTCTTAAAGTATTAAGAGGCAAATTTGCAATATCTGAAACTTTAAATAAACCTAAGCGTGCTAATACTTCTTCAGTTTTTCCTCCCACTCCCCACAGTGCACCAACTGGTAAGGGATGCAAAAAAGCAATTACCTCTTCAGGTGAAACCACCATCAGTCCATCAGGTTTAGCTCTCGTGGAAGCAAGTTTGGCTATAAATTTTGTGGGCGCAATCCCCACTGAGCAAGTGATGTTTTCTGCTTGGAAAACTTTTTCTCTTAACTTATGCCCAATTTCAGTAGGGGTACCTAAAAGTTTTCTTGAACCTGTTACATCTAAGAAAGCTTCATCAACACTTAATGGTTCAACTAAAGGTGTCATCGAGTAATAAATATCTTGCAAACGATTTGAGACTTCTTCATATTTTTCATGACTTGGTTCAATCACTGTTGCCCCAGGACATTTTCTTAAAGCTTCACTCATTGACATAGCGGCATGAATCCCAAATTTGCGGGCTTCATAAGTGGCAGAAGTAACCACTCCTCGTCCTCCGCTGTGACCAACAATTACTGGAGTACCTCTTAATTCAGGTCGATCTTTTAATTCCACAGAAGCAAAGAAGGCATCCATATCCACATGCAAAATGTTTGTTTCTGAATCATCACCTGTTAGTTCTATATGGGGAAGTTTTAGAATTTGGCGATGAGTCATAGTTCAATCATCTCGCTTTTACTAGTTAACAAAGTTCTTCTTCCCACAGACATGCCGCCTGCTTTTGCCCGGTAAGGGTTTGATTTTTGTCCTGGGCTTAACTCAATTACTTTTCTAACTTCACTGATTCCTTTTTGCTGATAAAGGGTAAACATTTCACCTAAATCCCAGCAACCTGTTGCTCTTACTGAAACTCCCCTAGGTCCAGTTCTTCTTAAAATCCCTCTTACTAAAAGTAGAACTGAGTCATAAACAGTTGAGGCGTAATGACTTTGCACATCTTCAAAGAAAGCGGCATCACTTGGTCCAGTGGGATCATCAATGGTTAAAAAAATAACTCTTTTGCCACTTCGAACCGGTGGAGTTTGAGTAGTTACTTTTACTCCTGCTACTAATACTTCTCTGCCCCCAGTTAAAGAAACTAATGATTTAGCAGGAGTTACTCCTAAATCTTTAAAAAACGGGATATAGGAATTAACTAAATGACTACTGGCATCAAGTCCTAATACTTGTAACTCATTAATAATGTTTTCACTCTTTGTAAAATCAGGTAAACCTGAAGAAACATTTTCAGGTGTAGTAGCAACATCTAAAATTAACTGATTACTAATTACTCCTAAATTGTGTTCTAGGTCTGATAGTTGTAGTAATAAATCTCTTCTGTTTAGTTGACTGGGCAGTATTGAATCAAACCCGCCAGCCAAAATAATATTTTCGGTGACATTTTTAGAAACTTGTGCTCTTTGCCAAAAATCAGCTAAAGACGCAAAGGGTCTGTTTTCTACAATTCTTGTGATTTCAGCATTACTAATTGATCTCACATCTAACAAAGATAATCTGATGCCATATCTATCTCCACTTTTTTCCACTCGATAGCACTGATCTGATTTATTAACATCAAGTCCAAGTAAAGCTATGCCAAAGTTTTTTGCATCATTTGCTATTAATCTTTTGGGATACATTCCAGGATCATGGGTTAATACTCCAGCTAAGAATGCTGCAGTGTGATGAGTTTTTAACCAAGCTGATTGATATGTAGGTAGAGCAAAAGCACCAGCATGGGCTTTGCAGAACCCGAAGGAAGCAAAAGCTTTAAGTATTTCCCAAATATGGTTAATTAACTCATGAGAATATTTAAGTTTTCGGGCAGCTTTAATAAACCACTCTTCAACTTCTAGTTGGCCTTCAAAAGAACCCATAGCGCGACGTTTTTCATCCCCCAGCGCTAAAGAGCAACCAGTCATGACACTAATTAGTTTTATAACTTGTTCATGAAAAACCACTACCCCGCTAGTTTCTTGCACAATCGGATCAATTTTTTCATGTAACACAGGGTGATTTTTTCTACCTTGTCTTACCTCTAGAAAAGGTGTGATCATGTCAGATTTAATTGGACCTGGTCTAAACAGAGAAATATCAATTATTAGATCATTAAAATTTTGTGGACCAAATTTACCAATCAGTTCTCTTTGTCCTGGGGACTCTATTTGAAAGCAACCCAGTGTTTTAGTTGATTGAATTAGCGCAAAAGTCTTCTCATCCTCCAAAGAGATTTCATCAAGATTGATATCAACTTTTTCTACTCGTTTTATTTCCTGCAAGCTATAAGCCATGGCAGATTGCATTCTGATACCTAAAACATCAAGTTTAAGAAAGCCCATTAATTCCACATCGTCTTTATCAAATTGACTCATGGGAAACTTTGCTCCACTTGATTCAACTGGGGTTCTATCTAAAAGTGTTTTATCAGACAAAATAACTCCGCAAGGATGCATTGCTAAATGCCTTGGTAAGCCGTCTAGTTTTTCCACTAAGTCGAGATATAAATCAAGATTTCCTTCACTCATTAAACGAGTAAAAGATGATTTTCTTAACTCTGGTAATTGACTTAAAACTTCTCTGGCTCTTCTAGCACTTACTCGAGGAAAAGTTTTTGCAAAAGCATCAATTTCGCCAGGAGGTAAACCAAGTGCTGCACCAACATCTCTAACCGCATGTCTTACGCGATAGGTTTCCCGCATTGAAATACAAACCACACGGTCTTTACCAAATCTTTCATAAATTGCATCATAAATATCAAGTCTTCGATCTGATTCCACATCAATATCAATATCGGGTAGGGCACTTCTTAACGGAGATAAAAACCTTTCCATTAGCAGTCCGTATTTAACCGGATCAATACCTGATATTCCTAAGGTGAAATTAACTAAACTTCCCGCACCTGATCCTCTAGCAGCAACTCGTATTCCCATTTGTTTAGTTAAATCAACAACTTCTCCTACAGTTAAGAAATATCCTGCGAAACCTAATTGGCTAACAACAGCTAATTCTTGGCTTAATCTTTCTTGATATTCAGATTTATGTCCAAAACCTAATTTAGTTAAACCAGATTGACATTTATCTACTAACACTTTCATGGGCTCTAAACTGTTTTTGCCTAAAACCACATCAGTTTCAGGAACATTTATAGAACCAATTCCAATATCTTTAACAGGATCTAAACTGCATTCTTCTGCTATTTGTTGGGTAAACTTTAGTAACAACACAGCAGTTTCAGGACTACTTAAATGTTTTCCAATATTGTAGGCAACTTGTGACATATCAGCACTAGATTTTAGGTAAGCAGAACCTCTAAAGCCTGTTACTTGTTCAAAGCGCATTTGTTTCTTAGTTTCTACTGAATCAAGTAATTCAGCCACAATTGCATCTTCTGAGTCAAGATATCTCACAGCATTGGTAAGCACTGCTCTTAGGCGATTGTCTTTGGCAAAAGCAGCCATTTTACTAGCTGTGCTTAATGAGTATTTGGGATCTACGACTTTATGAGAATTAGGGTGAGCTGTTACTTCAATTACTAAATCATTTCTATCAACATGACTTAACCAGTTTTGTAAAAAACTATTTGCTAAATCAATTCTGTTTCTCAGCACACTTTGCCCAATTTCAGAATTAATTCCCAGTATTGCTACTAGGTTTCCTTGTTGCATCTTTTCCCATAACAAAGACACATCTAAAACGGGTTTACCTCTTTCTTTTTGATGAGCACTACTTACTAGTCGACATAGATCTCTCCACCCGTTTTTGCCGCGAGCAAGTACTAAGGTTCTTGATTTACCTAAATTAAAATCAACTCCAACTATGGGAGTTATGCCATTAATCATGCAATGGTGCACAAAGTTAATTGCCCCAGACATGGTGTCTTGATCAGTTAGTGCAATTTTGGAAAAGTTATGAAATGAAGCTTGGGCAACTATTTTTTCAGGCAAGGCTGTGCCATAGCGAAGTGAATAAGCAGAAGAAACATTTAAGTGCGTAAAACTTTGTTGCAAAATAGACTTATCCTCTTTTTAAATTAAGTCGGAGGAAGACGACTTTTAATTAGGACGTTTGACTCTCTCGAGAAAAAAGCTTCCCCGCATGTTTTCTGCGAAAGAGTCAAACGATGGGTTTTTTCATTTGATGCCAAATGGCGATTAAGGGGTGTAAATCGCCATTTGAATCAAAAGTGAAGAAGGGTCATTCAGGGGAAAATGCCCTTTTCTTCACTATCCGAACACCTGTTCGAATAAACTAAGTTAATCACCTTCCACTGACAAAGGTCAACTAAGGGGTGAGTGCGTAGCCTTGCGGGATGAGCCAGAGCGAGCATCCATCAGTCACCAAGTTTCGAAAAGCAGCAGCTGATCTTGGGGTTAAAGGTGAAGTGATCCAAACCAAAGAAACAGCTCGCACCGCTGATGAAGCAGCGGCCACTTTAGGAGTTCAAGTCGGACAGATTGTTAAGTCTTTAGTGTTTGAAGCAGATGGAGAAACTGTTTTAGTACTTACCTCTGGTGAAAACAAAGTTGATACCAACAAAGTTGCACTTGCTTTTGATGTTGCCCATGTTGGTAAAGCTGATGCTGATAAGACTCGGGAAGTAACCGGTTATGCCATTGGTGGTGTTCCACCCCTTGGTCATGTCACCAAGATGAAGATTTTAATTGATGAAACCTTTAAGAAGTTTGATGAAATTTGGGCAGCAGCAGGTCATCCCCATTTTGTATTCCCCACCACTTATGAGGAACTTGTAAGACTAAGTGGAGCAATACCAACCGATGTGGCCTTAAAGGGTTAAAGGACAATAAACGTATGAGTATTCGTGTTTATCGTGGTCCCCACAGAGATACTGGTGGCCCCACTTTTGGATTCAGAACCATTCCTTGGATATTTTTTGCTTTAGGGCTTATTGGCTCTGCTCTCTGGTCTACTTTTCCAATTGATCGAAGAGACTCTTTAACTTTCTTTATTATTGTTTTCATATTTATTGCCACAACTGCTCATGCATTTATTTGGTGGGGCATGGCTTGGGCTGGCACCTTCATGGTGGTTTCTT
This sequence comes from Candidatus Nanopelagicales bacterium, assembly GCA_016463095.1. Lineage (GTDB taxonomy): Bacteria > Actinomycetota > Actinomycetes > S36-B12 > UBA5976 > ATZT02. Next base: position 18,674 of record JAEMSA010000017.1, on the reverse strand, counting down.
TAGGCATTAGTTTTTCGGTATTTGCTATTAATTCGGCAACAGGGTTCATCTTTGGAGACGTCAGCTACACCTACCGACTTGGTTTTCAATTACTTTACGTTCCTTTCATTACTCCTCTGATGTGGAGTTCCACAATTTATTTAGGCATAGTTATTTCTCGAAGAATTTCTCGAGCAGTTGCAATGTCCCCCTTAACAGCAGCATTAGCCACCACAGGATTACTAGTTGCCCTTGATGGTTTATTTGTGAAAGCAGGTTTTCACAGTTGGTTAACTTGGGTAGATAAACCAGTTTTACTAGGTTTGTCCCCTCTCAAATTTCAATTGATAACTTTCGTGATTGTTTTAATAATCATGGTGCTAAGTGGTCAAAATTCTAAGAATGATCGTTATTCAACTCGTATGCCAATTTTGACATTTACCTGGTTATTTATTTTCACAATCTATTGTGCCAGATTTTTAGTAGAAAACTTAAGCTACTTTATTGCTTCACTTATTGTGATGGCCTACATAATTATTGCTTTCATCTACAAAACAATAAAAGGCGACTAAATGAGTGATGAAGATAAAGAATCAAGTGGATTAGGCTTCTTACTTGCTCTAGGTGGCGCAGCTGCAGCAATTTATACAGCTTACAAAGTTTTTAACAAGCCTGAAGTTGCAGAAATTGAATTAAATACTGTGGCTTCAACTGTTAGCAGTGAAGTTTCTATTCTTATTCCAGTGCATTTTGAAGATGCCGCATCTTCTCTTCGTGAGGCAAAAGATCAACAACGTTTAACTAATTTTGATGTTTTAGCTCTTGAAGATAAGGGTCATGAATCAGATAAACCAGATTCTTGGAGCATTAAAGCTTGGGGATGTCAAAGAATTGCTTTCAAAGCAACAGGAGAATATTTAGTTTTTATTGAACCAGGAATCAAACTAACACCTGATGCCGTTGCTTTAAGTATTAATTGTTTACAAGAAAACAATCTTGATGCACTTTTGGTACAACCAACTATTTTAAATAAAACGGAGCCTATGGTTATCGCAAATTTCTTATTATCTTTACCAACTCCATTAAATGAAAATGACGGTACACACATTGATGCTGGTTTCTTGGTTATTAACAGAAACGCTTACAGTGCCATGGCTGGTCACACTAGAGTTGCCAATGAAAAATTTGAAGGCGGAGCTTGGGTTAAAGAATTAACAGCCACCGGGTTTAGTGTTGCTGTGGTTGATGGCAGTGGAGTCGCATCCAAGCTGGCAAGTATTGAGTTACCAGAAATTGATGAAGACTTTGCAGTTAGAGCAGGAACTTTTCTGGGAACATACCTTCTCCCAGCAGTAGCAATTTTGGGTGGCAGATCCTCTTTTAAACAATTCTTAGGCTCTCTTGGTCTCATTGCCAACATCGCAACTGTTATCAAATCTCGAAGAATCCGCTAATCTCTTTTCACCCATGAAAGCTTTAGAAATACGCCCACGCGTTCAAGAATGCCTAGATGAATTCATCAATCAACAAAGACCAATTCTAAATAAAGTGTCTCCATCCCTTGATCCGTTAGCAGATTATGCACACGAATTTTTATCTGGTGGAAAAAGATTGAGAGCGGCTTTTTGTTATTGGGGTTATATCGGTGCAGGTGGTGAGGACTCTTCAGAAATAATTTGTGCCTCCACAGCGTTAGAGCTTTTGCAAGGTTGCGCTCTTGTCCATGATGATGTGATGGATGCATCTGACACAAGACGCGGCAAACCTTCCATTCATAAAAGATTTGAAACAATGCATCAAGAATCCAATTGGTTAGGTGACAAAAAACAATTTGGTGGTGGTGGTGCCATTTTATTAGGTGATTTGTTACTTTCCTGGGCTGATGAAATGTTAATGAATTCAGGTTTACCTACTGATGATTTGTTGCGAGGGAAAAAGATTTATGATCTGATGAGAACAGAATTAATGGCCGGACAATATTTAGATATTTTTGAACAAGCCCGTGGTGGCGGTTCAATTGAAAATGCTTTAAATGTAATCAGATTTAAATCAGCCAAATACACCATAGAAAGACCTCTTCATTTAGGTGGATCACTTGCCACAGATAACAAACAAATTTTGCAAACTTACACAGATTATGGACTTCCCCTTGGTGAAGCTTTCCAATTAAGAGATGACGTTTTGGGGGTGTTTGGTGATCCTGTTGAAACTGGCAAACCAGCCGGAGATGATTTAAGAGAAGGAAAAAGAACAGTGTTAATTGAAATGACTTATCAAAAAGCCAACGCTGCTCAACAAGTTGAATTGAATAAACATTTTGGTAAAGATTTAGATGACCAAGGCGTGGCCAGTTTAAGAGAAATTGTCACTGCCACAGGAGCACTAACTGAAGTGGAAACCATGATTTCCTCACTTTTGGACCAATCCCAGCAGGCTTTGGCTGAGGCAAATATCACAGTTCAGGCTAAAGCAGCGTTTTCCGAGTTGGCACTTGCCGCAACTTCTAGAAGAGTATGACCATGGCTTATTCACCAACCAGATTGATTCCCGGTCGCATGCGCACCGTTAAAGGACCAACAGATCATGTGGTCATTGTCGGTGCAGGTTTAGCAGGTTTATCAACTGCACTTCGTTTAGCTGGTAAGGGAAGAAAAGTAACAGTTATTGAAAAAGAATCAGTGCCGGGTGGGCGAAACGGTTTATTGGTTAAAGATGGTTACAACTTTGATACTGGTCCATCTGTTTTAACAATGCCAGATTTAATTGCTGATGCCTTTGACTGTGTTGGTGAAAATATGCATGACTGGTTAGATTTACAGCCAGTTGCACCCCTTTATCGTGCTTATTATCACGATGGTTCTCAATTAGATGTGCACGCTAATCCGCAAAGAATGGCACAAGAAATTGAAGAAGTAATTGGTGCTGATGAAGCCAAAGGTTACTTAAAATACGTTGACTTCGTTTCCAAACTTTATCAATATGAGATGAAAGATTTTATTGATAGAAATATTGACTCTCCCCTAAATCTTCTTACCCCAAATTTGGCAAAACTTATTGCCTTGGGTGGCTTTAGAAAAATGGCACCAAAAGCCCAACAATATTTGAAAGACTTCAGAACTGAAAGAGTTTATTCTTTCCAAGCAATGTATGCAGGACTATCTCCTTATCAAGCTTTAGCAATTTATGGCGTTATTGCTTATATGGATTCTGTTGCAGGAGTTTTCTTTCCTAAAGGTGGCATGCATGCAATTCCTCGCGCTTTAGCGGCAGCAGCGACAAAACATGGTGTGGAATTTAAATACAACACCGAAGTTACCAAGGTTGAAAAAAGTGGTAATCGTGCCACAGCTGTAATCACAAAAAATGGGGAAAGAATTGCTGCAGATGTAGTCGTTCTCAACCCTGATCTTCCAGTTGCTTATGAAAACTTATTGGGAGAAGTTCCTTGGTCTGTGAAAAGACTAAAATATTCTCCTTCAGCAATGGTTCTATTAGCAGGAAGCAAAAAGAAATATCCTAAAATTGCTCATCACAACATCCATTTCGGTAAAGACTGGAAAGGTGTTTTTGATGATTTAATTGAAAAGAAACAATTTATGCAAGATCCAAGTCTGTTAGTAACTAACTCAACTCTTTCAGATCCAACATTGGCTCCTAAGGGCAAAGAAATTTATTACGTTCTATTTCCAACTCCAAACACTGATTCAAATATTGATTGGGTTAAAGAAACCCCTAGATATAGAGATGAAATGGTTCGAGTCTTAGAAGAACGTGGCTATGAAGGTTTTGGTGAAAATATTGAAGTTGAAAGTGTTACCGGCCCATTGGAATGGGAACAACAAGGTATGAAAAATGGTGCACCCTTTGCTTCAGCACATACCTTCTTACAAACAGGTCCGTTTAGACCAGGAAATATGTGGGGTGAAAACGTAGTCTTTGCAGGATCTGGAACTCAACCTGGTGTTGGTGTGCCTATGGTATTAATCAGCGGTCGCTTAGCAGCTGAAAGAATTTTAGGTAAGGATAAGAATTACCAATCTAGATCAAACAGAAAATACTAATTGTGTCCAAACGTGAACTTGTTTCTTCGGGTATCACAGATGTTGGGATGCAGGAATCTTATGAAAGATGCAGAAAACTTAACTCCAAACATGGAAAAACATATTATTTAGCAACTCTGTTGCTGCCGCCTGGAAAAAGACCTTATGTTCATGCACTTTATGGTTTTGCTCGCTACGCAGATGAAATAGTGGATGATTTATCCAGCACCTTAACCGACCAAGAAAAATCTGATTGGTTAGTTAATTGGGGCAATGATTTCCTGAGAGATCTTAAACGCGGTAAATCAGATGATCCCATTTGTAAAGCGGTAGTCGACACAGTTAACCGCTGGGAGATTCCTAGTGAATTGTTTGAAGCTTTTCTTCATTCCATGCGCATGGATTTAACAGTCACGCAGTATCAAACGTTTCAAGATCTCCACGAATATGTTTATGGATCAGCAGCAGTTATTGGATTACAAATGGTTCCTATTCTGGAACCAACATCTCAGATTGCCTATGAAAGAGCCCAAGACTTAGGAATAGCTTTTCAATTAGCAAACTTTGTTCGAGATGTTTCAGAAGACTTAACTCGAGGAAGAATTTATCTTCCCATGGAAGAACTAGCAAAATTTGGTGTTGATAGGGCCTATCTGCAAAGAAGAGTTGCAGATAAGAATGTGAAAGATGCTTTGAAGTTTCAAATTCAAAGAGTTAAACAATTGGAAGAAAAATCTAGATCAGGCATAGAGTTTCTTCATCCCTCTTCCAGGCCTTGTATTGAGGCAGCTCGAATACTTTACTGCGGCATAGTTGATGCTGTTGAAGCAATTGATTACGAAGTTTTCAAGAAACGTGCCAAAGTTTCAACGTCTCAAAGATTAAAAGTTGCGATTCCTGCTTGGTATCAAGGCGTTAAAGCCAGAAAAGAATTTGGGCAAGGACACGTGCAAGGTATAGCTAAAGTTAGCTAATTTATTTACTGATTCCGTATCATTTATCTTTAGGCCACTATTTAGGTATTGAACCAGAATATGGCTTTCTTTGAATATTTTTTTTACCTAACCAAATCCAAATTGAAATAGAAAATACGATCATGGAAAAACCAAAAAATACATCTTCGACTGGGGCGTAAAATAATCTGCCATCACCAATTAGTGGTGGGGTTTTGGTGGTGTAGTCTCCCCCAATTATTGCAAAATCGTTGTATCTAACGATTAACAACTTTGTTAATATGCCATTAGTGATAAATTGAAAAAATAGCATTATTAAATAACTTAACCAAAACATTCTCAACTTTAATACTCTTGTACGTAAGATATATAAATCAGTTAAAACAGCAGCCAGGCAATAAATTATGCCAATTTGAATATAAGTCATTGCTCATCACCTGCTGGGTCTTGTTTGACAGTTCTAACCGCCTCAAATGATAAAAGTGCAGCAATTGGCACAATTATGAAGAAAAGTAATTCCTCCAACGGCAAAAATCCCCACAATATGATTCCTGAAGTTTTGGTTTCATCAAAGAACCAATGATTATTAGTAATTGCGTAATAGTCCCAGATAACATAAAGCACCACTACCGGAATTAGTGTCAAAACTAATCGTTTTATTTTACGAAGCACCCTTGCTTGTAAAACTATTTCCAACCAAACGGTTCCAAACAAAATAAATGCCAGCACACCAATATAGGAATAACGGATCACAAAAATATTCCTATTAATAAGCCCAAGGGGCCCATCCGCGTACTATCCAACCGTTGTAGGCAACTAGGTCTTGATCACGACAACTTGCTTGATCTGGTTTAGTAGCAAACTGTTTTCCTCCATAAGTTTTCCAAAAAGAGGGACTCATTTGCCAACGTCCACGGTATTTGCCACTTCGACCAACAGCTTTACAGTTACGGTGAGACTCTTTCATGGAGATATAGCGAGCAAATGCACTTGTACGCCAAACTTCAAAAGGAATAATTTCGCGAGCACCTCGATAAAGCCTGGCATCTTCAGACAAAGTTAAGTCACCGGCATATCGAGCAATAATTTTCTTTTTGGCCTTAGACAACTTAACAACTTTGGTCTTTTTGCCTCTTTCAATCGTTCGGGAGGCATTTTCGGCCATAATCGCAGCTAAAGCTGGATCAACTGCCACCGGTTGAGCAGGAACTTGATTAGCTATTTTTTCAGTTGCTCTTTGTTCGGTTAGTGCTTCAAATATTTTGGTCCAACCAATTTTTCCCAATGAGGTGCCATCATCTGAGTCACCCAGGTCTTTATAAAAAGCTGAGATCGCTTTGGTCGTTGAGGGTCCGTATTTTCCATTTGCTGAAGTTATGTCATAACCAAGCTCAATTAAGGCTTCTTGAACCTTTTTCACACTCGAGTTTTCTTGACCGGCGCTTAGTTTGGGTTTACCCGGATAGTCAGGAACTTCCATCACAATGGCCAGAGAGGCAGGTGTTGCTTGAGCAGCAGTTTGCAAGTTAGTTGATAACAACGCTAATAGACCAGCCAATATAACTGGTCGAACAAAGCGTGCTGAAAAAGTAAGCATCCGTTGAGGCTACAACACTTGGGTTAACAAGGCTAACTGTGTTAGCGCAAGTTGTGGAAACCTTCGTGTGTTAATAACGCTTCTTTTAGTGTCACTCCAAACGCATAGTTCCCAATAGTCCCACCAGTTTTAATTACTCGGTGACATGGCACAAAAGGTGCAATTAAATTCTTGGCACACGCAGATCCTGCTGCGCGAACAGCGTTGATGTTACCTGCTTTATGGGCAAGTTGTGCATAAGTGATTATTTTTCCAGCTTTGACTTTACGTAAAGCCTTCCAACAACTTTGGCTGAATTCACCACCTAATTGCATTACTTGCAATTCATCAAAAGCATTTAGATCACCATCAAGCCAATCTTTAACCACACCAGTAACACCAGCTAATTTATTGTCATTCTTAAACTTTTGGTCATTAAATTGATCAGGAAGTTGCTTAATTAATTTAGACATGGGTTTAAATCCAGCAGCAACAACAGTGGGAACATCAGTAACATCCACCACAGTTGCTATTTTGCCCCAAGGGGTAGCAATTTCGTGTGTTAACAATTTCATTTACGGCTGAGTAGTGGTGTCTTCAATTTGTTCAGGAAATGGTTCCGGTAAGTCATAGCCAGTGATGATGGTGGCAAATTCATCAGCTTCGAAAGCAGGATATGGAGTTAATTTTTGAATACCGGCTACTTGCGCTAATTTAGTGGCTGCTTCGATGGCATCTGGTCGATACAACAGTTCGCTGGTATCAACATTTCTTGTCTTGTAGTTATCTATCTTGGTCACGAAAACACCAAAAGTTTCTAAACGAGAAGCAAGTCTTGTCCCTAAACCAGTTCGGTTAGTGCCATTAAGAATGGTTACCACCATTCTGTCCAAGGTCACAACCCCTTCATCTGCTGTGGCAGTTGGTTGGGGATTAAGTATGGCCTCAATTCGATTTGCCCGATAATTTGCCAAAGTAGTGCTGGCAATAACGCTGAGCACAACTAGTGCCAAAACTGAGACAAGAATTATTTGGGTACTTTTTTTCATCTTGTTCTTAACCTACTTCAGTATTGTTATTTAGCAAGCATCTCTGAAACTTGAAATGCTAATTCCAAAGCTTGCACTCGATTTAATCTTGGATCACAAGCTGTTTCATAACGCATCGGTAAATCTTTTTCCATGACACCAGAAATTCCACCAATACATTCGGTGACATCATCTCCAGTTAACTCAATATGCATTCCACCAGGATGGGTACCAAGACTTCTATGAACATTAAAGAAGTCCTTAATTTCACTCAAAACATCACTAAATTCACGAGTCTTATGTCCAGAAGCTGCTTCTTTGGTGTTGCCATGCATCGGATCGCAAACCCAAATTACGGGATGTCCTGATTTTTCTACTGCTTCAACAATGGGTGGAAGTTTTTCTAACACGTTGCCCACACCCATGCGACTAATTAAAGTTAATCTGCCTGGTGTTTTATCAGGATCAAGTTTTTGCACCATTTTCACAACATCTGCAGGATCTGCTTTAGGACCAACTTTGCAACCAATTGGATTTTGGATTGTGGACATGAATTCAGCATGTGCCCCATTTGGTTCACGAGTTCGTTCTCCCATCCATAGGAAGTGAGCAGAAGTGTCGTAGTTTCTTCCAGTTACAAAATCTGTTCGAGACATTGCTTTTTCGTAATCAAGTAGTAAAGCTTCGTGTGCAGTAAAAAATTCAACAGATCTAAATTCCACCGGATCAGCACCACAGGCGTGCATGAAAGCAAGTGCTCGATCAATATCTTTTGCTAGTTGATCATACTTTTTACCAGAATCTGAATTTGCTACGAAATCTCTGTTCCAAGCATGAACCATTCTTAAATCAGCTGATCCATCTTGTGAAAAAGATCTGATTAAGTTCAAAGTTGCGTTTGAAGATTTGTAAGCCCTTATTAATCTTTGTGGATCTGGTCTTCTTGCTTCTGGGGTGAAAGCAATGTCATTAATGGCATCTCCCCGATAAGAGGGAAGAGTAATTCCATTTATTGTTTCATCATTGGAACTTCTAGGTTTAAAGTATTGTCCAGCAATTCGTCCAACTTTGACGACTGGAAGTGTTGCTCCGTAAGTTAGAACAACTGCCATTTGCAAAACAGTTTTAAGTCTTGCTCTAACTGAATTAGCAGTATTAGCTGCGAAGGTTTCAGCACAATCCCCACCGGTTAAGAAAAATGCTTCACCACGTGAAACATCAGCCAGTCTTTGGGTTAACAAATCACATTCACTGGCAAAAACTAGTGGAGGTAATGATTTAAGTTCTTTGACTACGCGATTAAGTTCATCAGCGTCAGGCCATTCCGGCTGCTGTTTAGCTGATGTAAGCGCTGAAGAATTTTGCGGTGACATTTTTATGCTCCGAAAAAACTAGTAGCTTCGAGGTAACGCTGGGCAGGAACAGTTTTCAAAACACCAGTTGCACTTTCTAAATCAACTCGAACAATGTTTGTGCCATGAAGCGCAACCATTTGTCCAAATGCTCCATCATTTAATGCATCCGCTGCTGCCAGCCCTAAACGATTACCAAGATTTCTATCAAAAGCAACTGGACTTCCTCCGCGTTGCAAATGTCCTAACACAACACTTCTTGATTCAATACCAGTAATTTCTTCTAATCTTTTTGCTAAACCTTCACCCACCCCAGAAAGTTTTACGTGACCAAAGGCATCAAGAGTTGAATCTTTAGTTACCAAATCACCTTCAGTGCTAAGTGCACCTTCGGCAACTACCACAATTGCGTATTGATCTCTTTCAAATCTTTTCTTAACCCAAGTTGCAACTTGGTTAATGTCGTATTTTTCTTCTGGAATTAAAGTAACTGCGGCATCTCCTGCCATCCCTGTTTCTAAAGCAATCCAGCCAGCATGACGACCCATGACTTCAACCACCAAAACTCGGTGATGTGAACGAGCTGTGGTGTGTAAGCGATCCACTGCTTCGGTGGCAATTGCCACAGATGTTTGGAAACCAAAAGTGTAATCAGTATTAGAAAGATCATTATCAATAGTTTTTGGCACACCAATTACTTTGAATTTGTGTTTATGTAATTGGGTAGCCACACCAAGTGTGTCTTCTCCCCCAATTGCAATAAGTGCATCAATATTAAGTTTCTTTAAATTTTCTTCAATTCTTTGTACACCATTTTCAATTTTGATTGGGTTAGTTCTAGAAGATCCAAGAATTGTGCCACCTTCATCATTAATGTGTGCAACATCAGCCAAAGTAACTGGGCGAGTTAATCCTTCTAGTGGACCTTTCCAACCATCTTTGAAACCAACAAACTCATATTTGTATGCATTAATACCTTTGGTGACAACACCGCGGATTACGTTGTTTAAACCTGGGGCATCTCCGCCACCTGTAAGAATGCCAACGCGCATTTTCAATCATCCTTAAACGAAACAATTAACTAGTGAAGCCTTAATTTATCCTAAACTCAGTCTTCTCGTTCTTTAAGGGCTTCTTTGGCTGCTGAAGCATAAATATCCACATATTCTTGGCCAGATAATTCCCGGATGGCTTCCATAATTTCGTTGGTGACTTTTCTTAAAGTCTCCGCATTTCGAGCGTCACCATAATGCTGTGAAAAATCCAAAGGTTTACCAAAAATGATTCCAATTCGACCAACTTTTGGAACCATGCGATCTACCGGTTGTAATTCGTATGTGCCGATCATGGCAACTGGTACAACTGGAACTTTTGCTTCCAATGCCATACGAGCAACACCAGTTCGTCCTCTATAAAGTCTGCCATCTGGAGATCTTGTTCCTTCAGGATAAATTCCTAGAGCATCACCTTTATTTAAAATGTCAATTGCTGTTCGCAAAGCAGCTTCTGCAGCTGATCCACCAGCCCTATCAATGGGAACTTGACCAACGCCGGTGAAAAACATTTTGGAAACAAAACCTTTGATACCAGATCCGCGCCAGTAATCAATTTTGGCTAAGAAAGTAATTCTTCTTTTGACAACAAGGGGTAAGAAAATTGAATCGATAAATGAATTGTGGTTAGGGGCAAAAATAACTCCACCTTTTTTAGGAATATTCTTTTTGCCTTTAGTCCAAGGTCGAAACATTATATTTAAAGGAATCCACAGGAAAACAAATTTCACTACATAGTAAAACACTTTTGGCTCAATCTCCCCTGGTGGATTTTGCTAGGCAATCAGAATACCTTGTTAGAAAATAGATGTTAAATCTCTTCACACTTCAAGGACAAATGGCCGTTTTGTTGCCCTAAAGTGTCCCACATTTACACATTCTGTTTTCCCCACTCTGGTTCTACTTGCCAGTGGTTGATGAACATGTCCAAAGAGAGAATATTTTGGTTGATATTTTTTTATGTATTCCAAAAGCGCCAAACTTCCTCTTTCAAATCTTCTGGCCACAACATCAAAAGTGATATCAGCAATTAAGGGTGGAATATGGGAACACAAAACATCAACGGGACCAAGTGCATCAACATTTTTTTGAAATTCTTCATCAGTGATCTCATAAGGGGTGCGATAAGGAGTTTTTAATCCGCCACCCACAAATCCAAATTTCAATCCACCAATTTCTACCACTTGGCCATCTAAAACTGTCATTCCTTCTTTTTTGAAGTTTGGCCAAAATTCTGGTCGATCCACATTTCCATAAGTTATATATGTTGGAGTTGGCATGGCATCAAAAATTTTTTCATATTGTTTATTAACTTCTCTGTTGATAAGTTCTTCGCGATTTCCTAACTCGTCCCATTTCTGCATAGCAAGAGCCCTGGCATCATCAAATTGATTAGCGGTTCTTAATCGAATAAATTCGGTATTTAATTCTGGTCCAAAAAGAGTTCCCATGATGCCATTACCTGGATCTTCGTAATCTGTGTAAAGCAAAAGATCACCTAGGCAAATGAGTGCATCAGCGTTTTTACCAGCTTGGGCTAATGCCTCGATCTGGGCATGGACATCACTAATTACGTTTAAGCGCACGACTATTACATTACGCACTTCACTCAATTTGGCAATTTACTACTACCCTTTAACTCGTGAGATCGATTAATTTGTTTCTGAAAAACATTCCCGCCTTGTTTTTTTCCTGGAGTGTTTCTCGATATGTGCTCTTTTTAATCATCACCTTGGTTCTTCCTTATCCCGAAGGTATCTGGCTCAAAGGTGACGTTGATTTATACAACTTTTGGGCCAAAGGTTTAGTGCAAGGAATTTTTCCGATTGATGATTCAATGTGGCAATACCCACCACTGGCCGGAATTGTGTTTGCGATTCCACAATGGATTGTGGGAAATTCTTTAACAGGGTTCATAGCTTTTATGGCAATTTTTGATCTTTTGATTTTGATAACTTTGCTTATTACTGGATTAAATAGATTTAATACAAATTCCACCACAACAAGTTTTTATGGTTTAAGTGGTGCATGGTTTTGGGTGTTGTGGCCAATTGTGATGGGACCACTTACCTTAACCCGATTTGATGTTGTGCCAACATTTTTTGCACTGCTAGCACTTATTGCTCTGTCCAACAAGAAAGTACGACCATACCTTTCAGGTTTCCTATTAAGCATTGGCGCATTAGTAAAACTTTGGCCGATGTTATTGCTAGTTATTTATCCCAAAGCAGTACTCAAAAAAGTTTCTACCAGCTTCATATCGACTGCTGTTTTGTTTCTTTTATTCATGAGTACTTGGAGTGTAGGGTTTACAAATTTTTTGAATAACCAATCATCCAGAGGGTTGCAAGTGGAATCAATTGCCGCATCACCTTTTGTGCTAGCTAAATTCTTAGGCAAAAATGTGGAATACCCGTTTCAATACGGATCCCTAGAAGTAAATGCCCAATTCGCAAGTCAAATAGCAGTAATGCTTAATTTACTAACCATTATTGTCTTTGCCGTCATTTTGGTATTGAACTACCAAAACAGGTTAAGTTATTTAGACCTTGTTGATAAATCCCTTGTAATTGTCATGATTTCAATTTCACTTAGCCGAGTATTCTCACCCCAATTCTGGGTGTGGATTGGTGGGCTTGCTGCGTTAGCTTTAATAAACAAGGAAACAAAATTAAAGAAAGTAATAATTTTACTCACTATCTCAGCTTTCTTAACTCAGTTGATTTATCCAGGTCAATATATTCAACTATTATCAGGAGACTTTTTTGCTACTTTGTTGCAATTAACCCGTGTCACATTATTTGTCTGGGCCTTGATCATGGGTACGAAGTTGTTACTGAAACCAACTAGTGGCAAAGTAATTGAATATGTCTAAGACGCTGGTGATCACCAATGATTTCCCACCAAGACCAGGTGGGATTCAAACCTTTGTGCACGGACTAATTGAAGGACTTGATCCACAAGATGTGGTGGTTTTAACTTCGAAATACAAAGGTTGGCAAGATTTTGATAAACAACAAAAATATCCAGTAATTAGACATAACACAGAAATATTGCTACCGACAAAAGCGGTGGGAGATCATGCCCTTGCTTTGATAAAAGAACATAACTGTGAATCTGTGTTATTTGGTGCCTCTTCCCCACTGGGATTACTTTCAGCTCGATTGAAAAGTAATGGTGTGAAAAAAACTGTGGCACTAACTCATGGTCATGAAGTTGGTTGGGCATTTACCCCAGGCTTAAAACAAACTTTCCAAAAGATTGTCAAAGATGTAGATAAATTAACTTATTTAACTAAGTTCACGTTTGAAAAAATCTCCGAAGCAATAAGTCAACCAGAGTTAAGCAAATTTGAGCAATTAACCCCTGGCATAGATTTAGCACTTTTTAACCCAGAAAATGTCACTAATGGAAAAAGAGAAAAAGTTAGAGAAAGATTCAAACTTGAAGATAAACCAACCGTAGTTTGTGTTTCAAGACTTATGCCGAGAAAAGGTCAAGACACCTTAATTGATGTTTGGCCAGCAGTATTAAAACAAGTACCTAATGCCCATTTATTTATTGTGGGTGGAGGTTCCTATAAACAACATCTCCATAAACAAATGTTTGATAACGGAGTGCACCAATCTGTGACTATTACTGGCAACGTTGCCTGGAGTGAGCTGCCAGGTTTTTATGCCGCTGGTGATGTTTTTGCAATGCCAGTTCGAACTAGAAACTTTGGCTTTGATGTTGAAGGATTAGGAATTGTTTACCTAGAAGCATCCGCAACAGGTTTACCTGTTATTGCTGGAGATTCTGGTGGCGCACCTGATGCTGTGATTGAAGGAATTTCGGGTTATGTCTTGAACGCTAAAAAAGAATCTTTGTTAGTAGAAAAAATAGTTGAGCTATTGGTTAATAAAGAACTAAGCACTCGCTTGGGTAAACAGGGCCGTTCCTGGATTGAGAAGCAATGGCAATGGCCATCACGTCATTTGCAGATCAGAAAGCTTTTAGCCACTGATGTGTCTTAGTGGTGGCACTAAACCTGAATTAGCCAGCACTTGAAAAGCTTTAATTTCTTGCTTTT
>JAEMSA010000017.1:0-4522 GCA_016463095.1 Candidatus Nanopelagicales bacterium | reverse complement strand
GGTGGCACTAAACCTGAATTAGCCAGCACTTGAAAAGCTTTAATTTCTTGCTTTTCTAGTATTTGTGGTTGTTCCAATAAAAAAGTCACCACACAGTCATGACATGAAATATCTTTCATCACGCAACTATCGCAATCGATTTTTATGTTTTTCATACCTCCAAGATTAGGTATGGGGTCTGACACTTTCTGAATAATTAGCCCAAGAGTTCAAAACGTTCAAACTTGCCCCAGATTCCACACTGCCTCGTGCTCGAGCAAAGGCTAATTGCATTTGGGTGAAAAAGTCTCCCCCCATATTTTCATAAGCCACAATTGAAGCCGCAGCATTGACACAGATGGCATCTTGAATAGGACCTGATCCTGCTGCTGTTAAAGCTTTTCTTATTAGTTGCGCATTATGTGCAGCATCCCCACCTACTAGTTTTTCAACTCCTGCCCGAGGTATTCCTAAATCTTGGGCATCAAATTCAAATTCTTTCACCACTCCACTTCTAACATCCCAAATTTGGGTTGGTCCACCAAGTGAGATTTCATCTAACCCATCTTTGCCTCGAACCACGAATGCAGATGTTTTTCTATTAGCCAACACTTGCGCAATTATTGGCGCCATCACTAAATTAGCCACCCCAACAACTTGGGCCTTTGGTTTCGCAGGATTTGCCAAGGGACCCAGAATGTTAAATACAGTTGATACTCCTAATTCTTTTCTAACTGGGCCAACGTGTTTCATTGCTGGATGAAATGTGGGCGCAAAACAAAATGTGATGCCACATTTTTGAAAACTTTCTTTTACTTGCTCAGGGTTCATACTGGTTAAAATACCTAGTGCTTCTAAAACATCAGCTGATCCAGATTTAGATGATGCGGCACGATTGCCATGTTTCACAACTGGAATTCCACAACCTGCTACTACTAAGGCAGCAGCTGTTGAAATATTTACTGTTCCTAAAGAATCTCCCCCGGTACCGCAGGTATCAACTGCGTCACTTGAAACATCAAGTTTCACAGCATGTTCTAACATGACTTCCACAAAAGATGTTATTTCAGCAGGACTTTCACCTTTTTCTTTTAAGCCCAGCAATAACTGTTTAATTTCATCGTTAGTTGCTTTGCCATCCATAACTGTGTTCATTGCCCAAAAAGATTGTGCAGAAGTTAAATCAGTTTTATTTGTTAGCGAAGAAAAGATTTCCGTCCAGGAAATCGCGTTACTCATTTGACTGTTATGGCTGTTTTGTCAGTACGGCGTAACAATGTTGTTGCCACATCAGTTAAAACAACTGGATCAATAGGCATGGGTACAACACCTTCAGCTTTTGACCATGTTGCTAACCAAGCATCTTGTGATCTTTGGATTAACACAATTATTGGTGGGCAATTAAAAACTTCATCTTTGGCGTTTCGAGCAATACCCATGCCCCCAGCTGGAGCAGCTTCGCCATCAAGGATTGCTAAATCAATATTTCCTGACTTAAGTTCTCTTTTCACAACAGGTTCTGTTGCCACTTGGATGAATTCAATTTTGGCTAAGTCTTTGGCAGGTCTTCTACCTAAACCGGTCATGACCGCATCGCGAATTCGTCGATCATCTGAATAAACCAGCACTCTTAGTTCGTGCGCTTGTGAATTTGTCTCGGTCACGATTGTTACATTAGTCATACCTACAGCGCCCACGCACGTTTCCCCCATCAATACAGTGACAGAATAAGAAACATGACGACCGCCACTCTTTCTAACCAAAGAATCAACCGCCCCAACATGACTGCTATTGGCACCATTGTTTGGCTCTCAAGTGAGTTGATGTTTTTCGCAGCACTTTTCGCAATGTATTTCACTCTGCGTGCGGTTAACCCTGATATTTGGAAACTTGAAACAGAAATGTTGAACATTCCTTTTTCAGGTGCCAACACCACCGTTTTAGTTTTGAGTTCAGTAACTGCCCAACTAGGAGTATTTGCAGCTGAACGTGGTGACAAAGAACGTTTAAGACTTTGGTTTATCACAACTTTTTTAATGGGAGCGTTCTTCGTGGGCGGACAAGCTTACGAGTATTCAGAGTTAGTACTTGAGGGTCTAACTATTTCTTCTTCCCCATTTGGATCAGTGTTCTATATAACTACAGGTTTTCACGCCCTGCATGTAACTGGTGGTTTAGTAGCATTTCTGTTTGTCTTAGCCAGAAGTTATGTTCGACCAAAAATGACTCAAGGATTGGCAACATCAGCGGTAGTGACTTCTTACTACTGGCATTTTGTGGACGTAGTGTGGATCGGTCTTTTTGCAACTATTTATCTAGTGAAATGAGGATAAATTAAATTGGCAAAGTTCAGAAGAAACAGATTTGCATCAGTGCTTGTTTTGTTCTTCGCACTGGGCTTAGTTTCAATTGGTTTTACTGGAATAAATAAATTAGTTACACCAGCTGCTGCCAAAATTGGCAGTGAAGAGACTTTGGTTGATAAAGGTTCAGCATTATTTGCTGAAGGTTGTTCTACTTGTCATGGACTTAATGGTCAAGGAACAAGTGATGGTCCAACTCTTGCTGGGGTAGGTGCGGCTGCAGTTCATTTTCAAGTTTCAACAGGACGCATGCCCATGGCAGCACCCGGTGCACAAGTTATGCGCAAAAAACCAAGTTACAACGAAGCAGAAACTCTTGCATTAGCTGCCCACATTGCCACATTTGGTCCAGGTCCAGCCATACCAAGTGAAGAACAAGTCAATGAATGGCAAAACGCAAGTCTTGCTGAAGGTGGCGAATTATTTAGAACAAATTGCGCCCAATGCCATAACTTTGCAGGCTCTGGTGGTGCACTAACTAATGGAAAATATGCACCAAGTCTTGGTCAAGCAACACCATTACAAATTTATGAAGCCATGATCACTGGTCCCCAATCAATGCCAATTTTTAGCGATAAAACTTTAACCCCAGAATCAAAAGCTGCCATCATTAGATACATCCAAGAATTAAACAAATCAGAGAATCCAGGCGGAATGGATTTGGGCAGAGTTGGTCCAGTAACCGAAGGTTTAGTTTTGTGGGTTGTTGGTTTGGGATCATTAATAATTTTTGCAGTGTGGATAGGAGCACGAGTTAGATGACCGAGAAATTTGATATCAACAACACTTTTGATCCCGATAAAGAAAATCAGGCGCCAAAGATTTCCAAAGAAGTTGCCACCAAACTTCCCACCGCTGCTAAAGGTGTTGATCACTACTTAAGAAGAACAGATACTGATTCAAAAGCTGCTAGAAGAGCTGAACTACAGGTGGCAGCACTCTTTGGTGCATCATCTTTCTTCACCCTAGTTTTCTTGGTGTCTTTCGTAGCAATTCCTAGAGAAAAGAAAATTGCTGTTTCACTAATTGGGGTAACAGGGGCCCAAAACTTAGTGTTGGGTGTTTCTTTTGGTTTCGCAATTTTGTTAATAGGTATTGGTGCCATTCACTGGGCTAAGAAGTTAATGTCTGATGTGGAAATAGTGCAAGAAAGAAAAGAAATAAAACCAGCAGATGACGTGCAACAAGAAGCATTAGCAGCTTTTCGAGTCGGCACTGAAGAATCTGGCATAGGTCAAAGAAAACTTATTAGAAGATCTCTCTTGGGTGCCCTAGCTTTATTCCCACTGCCCTTTGTAGTGATGTTAAGAGACTTAGGTCCTGCCCCTAAAGGTGAATTAAGAAAAACTGCTTGGGAAGAAGATTTACACATTGTTACTGACATTACTTACCAAAAAATTAGGCCAGAAGATATTCCAGTAGGAAACCTGGTTTCTGCCATGCCGGAAAATATCATGGAAATCCAAGAAGAGGAACAAAACCTCAACGAACGCGGCAAATCAGCTATTTTATTGGTTCGCATGCGCCCTGAGGAGATAAAAAGCCAACAAGGACCAGATTGGGACTACCAAGGCATCGTTGCTTACTCGAAAATTTGTACTCATGTGGGCTGTCCAATTGCGCTTTATGAACAAAGGACCCATCATTTATTATGTCCCTGTCATCAGTCGACTTTTGACCTATCTGACTCAGGACAGCCAATTTTTGGACCTGCAGCAAGAAGATTGCCGCAGTTAGCAATAACGGTGGACGAAGAGGGATACCTAATCGCCCGCCAAGGATTTCAAGAACCGGTTGGACCTAGTTTCTGGGAGCGTGGAGCATGAGTAACACAACAACAAGTAAAAAAACCCCTGCTGCATATAACTATGTAGATAGCAGAGTTGGATTTTCTGCAGCATTAAAAAGAAATCTGCGCAAAGTATTTCCTGATCACTGGTCATTCATGCTTGGTGAAATTGCACTGTATTCATTTATCATTTTGCTACTTACCGGAACTTTCTTAACTCTTTGGTACAAACCATCTATGACTGAAGTTATTTACAACGGCTCATACATTCCTTTAAAGGGAATTCCGATGAGTGAAGCTTATTCCTCTACACTAGAAATTTCATTTGATGTGCGCGGTGGAATGCTCTTGAGACAAATTCATCATTGGGCTGCATTGTTCTTTATTGCTG
>JAEMSA010000080.1 GCA_016463095.1 Candidatus Nanopelagicales bacterium | reverse complement strand
TTAAAACAAAAGGAATTTGTCTAACCATTTTTAAGGATGTATCAGAAGCCATGTGAACCATCACGTGTTTACGGACCTCTAATAGTGCATTTAACCGCAAAGTCACGTTTGTATTCCAGACAGCAACATCCGAATTGTGGTCACCGCTACGCAGATCAGCTACCAGATGTTCAATCTCTATTGATAATTGATCTAAATACAGTTGACGTTCACCTTCCACCTGACGCGAAATCATGTAGACCGGAATAGCTAAAAGTGCAACTGTCACTCCGACCACAAGCAGTATCAACGCACAAAGTACGAAACGCACTAGTCCAGAATTTTGGAAAACTCCCACAAAAAATACCGGCAGAACAACTGTGGCACCAATTCCGAAGATAAATGCAACTCCGAAACAAAAATCTGAGAGTTTCTTGCTAGTCGAAGAAACGACTCCGGCAAATGGAGCAAAATCACCAACATGCTTAGAAACTGCAAGCGACACCACCAGCGAACGAATCGCACACCAAACGCCGTACCCCGCAAGAAGAGCTCCAAACACTAGGGGGACAATCCAAAACTTCGTTTTCAAGCCACTGCCAAGTCCTAATTTAACTTCAAAAAAGTCAAGGCCAAATCCAAAAGCGGCGACTATCAACAGAACTGGCAAAGACACTATCAAAAGTCGAAATTTAGCTAATTTCACTTTTACAGAATTGAATGCACTTAATTCCGGTTCTTGCAAACTAAAGGTAGTTAAAAACTCATCGAATTTATCCCATTTTTGATGCCACTTATAAACCAATTGTGGCCCAACCACACGCCACAACGAACACCAAAGTCCTGCGTATTGGGCCCGATTCAAGTCTTTATTGGGACCCGACATCAAGTCACTAACGCAAAAGACGAATAACACGAAATAGAAGATTGAAGTTGATTTTCTGAACACATTGTTGAGGTACCGTGAACTAAATTGATGAACCACTTCCAGGCCTCCCCTTAATATGAACGATTTTAAAACATGGCAATAACTAAATCCACTACCGAGCCCATGGTGACACAATGAACATAAGTACGCACACTATTACAGTTGGAAAACTTCTTCTCAACCTGCCCTTTCTCTTGAAAAATCCAGAAAAATTGCTTACAAAATGGTCCCAAAAATCGGACATCACAATTGTTTCATATCTGAGTTCTTCGTTTTATCTGATTAATAACCCTTTGATTGCCCGAGACCTGCTGATCAAATATGAGGAAAACCTATCTAAAGGGACTTTTTTCGAGATAGCCCGAGAAAGCATTGGAAATGGCACACTTCTTGCCGATGAACCCGAACATGGGATTCGCTTAGATGCAATCAAGAATGTATTTCGTTCTAAAAAAATAGAAGAATATATCTCTGACTTCAATAGTCTTTCCACCCAAATGATTCAGAACACTGCGGATAAAGAATCCCTCGACATCCGCAAAATATCACAAGATTTCACCTTACAAGCTGCAATGCTCACGCTCTTCAAGAGCAAGGCACAAACGTCTACGAGCAGATTCCAAAGAGATTTTAATCTAGAAACTGAATACCTCACGGCGACCCGTTTGTTAACCCGTGTAATTGAAAAAATAGAATTGTTAGATAAAAAATCAAGAAGACCATACGAGGCGGTCATAAAATTCGTGATCAGACGCATGATTCATGTGTTTTCATATCGATTACGTCGACGGGGAGAAAGTCTTCACTCCGCGAATATGCGTAGTTTTGCAAAAGATTTGATCAATGCCTCATCTTCAGTTGATAAAGATGCGACAGATCTGCTTTTTTACCTCAAACAAGCGCAAGATAGTAACAAAGATTTTTGGAACGCAGATGCCCAAGTGGATGAGATTCTCACCGTTCTA
>JAEMSA010000002.1 GCA_016463095.1 Candidatus Nanopelagicales bacterium | reverse complement strand
AAGGCCATTTGTAAGAAGTTTAAGAATTGACACCACTAGTGAAAAAATTGTCGAAGCAACTGCTGTTATTCAGAAAGGAAAACGTGGTCGCGGGATGGGGTTAAGACTAGAAGCAGAAAAAGATCGTTGGCGCTGCACACAACTTTTGGTAGCTTAGTTATTGGCTCCGTGACAACGTTTATATTTCTTGCCTGAACCACAAGGACAAATTTCATTTCTGCCCACTTCAGCTACCCCACTTGATTTAACAACTGGTGAAACTTGTTGGGCGCCATCAATAGAAGGAGCGCTGTAAGAAAGATTTTGTTGCTTCTCAACTTTGGTGAATCCTTTGGCTTCAACGGATTCTTCATTTGCTTGAACCTGCACTTGAGCATTAAAAGTAAATCCAACAACTTGTTCTTTAACAGCATCCATCATGGCCACAAATAAGTCGTAACCTTCTTTTTGATATTCAACTAATGGATCTCTTTGTCCCATGGCTCTAAGCCCAATTCCTTCTTGGAGATAATCCATTTCATATAAATGTTCTCGCCATTTTCTATCCAAAACACTTAGCACAACTTGACGTTCTAATTCCCGCATAACTTTTGGTGTTAATAGTGCTTCACGAGTTCTATAAGCTTGGGCTGCATCATTGCCAAGTCCTTCCAGCAGTATTTCTTGATCAATAGCGCCACCGTTTTGCTGTTTTAGCGCTTCGATTGAAACTGCTGTTGGATAAAGATTTTTTAGCGCAAGCATTAACTGATCTAAGTCCCATTGCTCTGGATAACCTTCACTAGTTGCTGCGATGACATAGGCTTTAATGGTTTCATCAATAAATTCTAGAATTTGATCCGAAAGATCTTGCCCCTCTAAGACTCCAGATCTTTCCGCATAAATAACTTGACGTTGTCTATTCAAAACTTCATCATATTTAAGAACATTTTTTCTTATTTCAAAGTTTTGTTGCTCAACTTGGGTTTGAGCATTTCTAATTGCGCTAGTAACCATTTTGGCTTCAATTGGGACATCATCTGGAACGTTGAATCTTCTTAAGAAAGCATCAACTAGTTCACCTTTAAAGCGACGCATAAGTTCGTCTTGCAAAGACAAATAGAATCTTGATTCGCCAGGATCGCCTTGTCGACCAGAGCGACCTCGTAGCTGATTATCAATACGCCTTGATTCATGTCTTTCTGTACCTAAAACATAAAGTCCACCTAAAGAAGCAACTTCATCATGTTCAGCAGTAACTCTTTGAGCCGCAAGTTTTACTTCTTCAATATAAGCATGGTTGTATGCATCTAAATCAACTTCTGGATCTAATCCTTTTTGCATTAATGCAGCATTAGCTAAGAATTCAGGATTACCGCCCAGCATGATGTCTGTGCCTCGACCTGCCATGTTTGTGGCAACAGTTACTGAACCTTTACGACCAGCTTGGGCAATAATTGAAGCTTCTCTTTCATGATTCTTAGCGTTTAATACTTCATGTGGAATGCCACGTTTTTTTAATAATCCACTTAAATATTCAGAACGTTCCACACTTGTGGTTCCAACTAATATTGGTTGACCATTGTCATGTCGCTGAAACAAGTCTTCTACCACGGCTGTAAATTTTGCCTCTTCGGTTCTATAAATAAGATCTGATTGATCTTTTCTTATCATCGACTTATTTGTCGGAATTTGTACAACACCAAGTTTGTAAATTTTATCAAATTCTGCTGCTTCGGTCATCGCAGTTCCAGTCATACCTGAAAGCTTTGAATACATTCTGAAATAATTCTGCAAGGTGATTGTGGCAAGAGTTTGATTTTCTTGTTTGATCTCAACATTTTCTTTAGCTTCGATAGCCTGATGCATTCCTTCGTTATATCTACGTCCTTGCAACATTCGACCAGTGTGTTCATCAACAATTAGAACTTCACCATTCATCACCACATAGTCTTTGTCGCGCTTAAATAGTTCTTTTGCCTTCAAAGCATTGTTTAAGAAACCAATTAAGGGGGTATTTACTGATTCATACAGGTTGTCGATCTTGAGAGACTTTTCAACCGAGGCAATACCTTCTTCTAGCACGCCAACAGTTCTTTTACGAATGTCTACTTCGTAATCTTTTCCAGGTTGCATTGCACTAACTATTCTGGCGAAATCCTTGTAATGAGCATTAGTTCCATCTACTGGTCCACTAATAATTAATGGTGTTCTTGCCTCATCAATCAAGATTGAATCGACTTCATCCACAATGGCAAAGTTGTAACCACGTTGCACGCGATCGTTTGGCGACCAAGCCATGTTGTCTCTTAAATAATCAAAACCAAATTCATTGTTTGTTCCATAAGTTATGTCACACAGATATGCGTCTCGCCTTGCAGCACTATCCATACTTGGACTAATTGTTCCAACTGTTAAACCTAAAAATCTATGGATTCTTCCCATCCATTCAGCATCACGATGAGCTAAGTAATCATTAACTGTTACAACATGAACACCTTTACCACTTAAGGCATTCAAATATGCCGGCAAAGTTGAAACTAGGGTTTTTCCTTCACCAGTTCTCATTTCGGAAATATTTCCTAAGTGAAGTGCAGCCCCACCCATTAATTGCACGTCATAATGTCTTTGACCCAAAGTTCTTACTGACGCTTCTCTAACTGTGGCAAAAGCTTCCGGTAGTAAATCATCTAGTGATTCACCATTTTGTACACGTACTTTATAGGTGTTTGTTAACGATTTAAGTTGTTCGTCACTTAACTTCTGCAATTCAGGTTCTAGAGCATTTACTTGTTTGGCTAGGCTTTCAAGTTTGCGCAAAATTCGGCCTTCGCCGGCACGCAAAATCTTGTCAAGAACCAATACCACGATTAATTTCCTCTAATTTGTAGTGTCTGAACTAAACCAGTACCTATGTTACGCAATTGCTAATTTCGCCAAATCTAAAGACCTAGATTTCCTTTAATTTGCTCACATCTGCAGCAGATAAAACAGAATCTTCGCGGTGGCGATGGAATCTGCGCCGATCAGCAGTTCGCCGGAGTTGTTCTTCTAATCTTTTCACTGCGTGGTCCAGACATGAATTCATATCAGAGCCCTCAGCTTGGGAGCGAAGATTAGTTCCAGCACCTTTGGCTGTTAAATCAATTTGAAATTCTACTTTTTTTTGTCTTTTGTTTTCGCGATGAGTTACCTCTACATCTAATAAGGCAATTTTTACCCCAAATTTTTCAAGTCTGGTACTTTGTTTAATTACGTGATCTTTAAAGTCGACTTTGATATCAGCATGTCTGCCGTGAATTACTATTTCCACAGCCCACCTCGATTTGGTTTTATCGTACAGTTTCCTACCTCCACCATAAACCTATTCAAGAATTTGTAAAGGTTCAGTGGTGCGAAACCATGACCACACAAGCTTTAACATTGATTTTTTGCTGCCTTAAGGCAGCAAGACTGGCTCGAAGTGATGAGCCGGTAGTTATTAAATCGTCAATAATTATTACCGGTTTAGTCAGCGAATAATTAGCTTTGAAGGCATCTTTCATATTTATATTTCTTTGGGCAACATTTAACCCCGCTTGGTCGTTACGGTGTTTATTGTTTTGGAGTAGTAAAGGATCATGGGTAAACCTTTTGCCCGCAATTTTGCAGGTAGAAATCGCTAAAAGAGTTATTGGATCTAAACCTCTTTTTTGTAATGCTTGAGCTGTGCTTGGCACATTTACTATGGTGATGTGTTGATGTTTAGAAAAATATTTCAGCCCAAGTGAAATAATTTTTGAAAACGGAACTATAAGATTTGCTTCTCCACGATCTTTATAGGAACTGATTAATTTTGACATTGTGGGATTATTCAATGTCATTGACAGAACTGGAACTTCTGCTAAATATTGAATCTTTGCTTCTTGAATCAATTCCTTAATACATTTGTGGCAGATGATTTCCTCGATTTGACCGCAAAAGTAGCAGTAGTTTTGACTGATCAGATTTGCAAAATCTCTTATAAATTTATTGGTACGCATATAACGAGTCTGAGGCAAACAAGAAATACAGACACTCAAAACAAAATTTAATGTGGAAAAGTATTACCTGTGATTATTTAACCTGGGTAGGAAGCATTGGTCAAATTGCCTCTGTTGACCCAATCACCACTGACTCTTTCCAACAACGATCCATCGCTCAAAGATAACAACAAAGGTTTCTTCACCGCACTAGCAATATTAGTTGTTCCACTTTGGGAATATAGGGATTTTGTCATTCCGGTAAATGAATCTACCGTGAATAATGTCGCAGGTTCCACAGAATTATCTAAATACAAAACATTTGTTTCATCTTGCCAGGTAGCCTGACTGACTGCGAAACCATCTCGAGTTATTTTTCGTAAGTTATTTATCTTGATACTTAAATCCTCCCTCACAATGGTGCCCAGTCTAAGTTCAGTTCCGTAAGTAGTTTTAACGATTAGTAAAACTCTTACCCCGTCTGGTGAAGGGATAACCTCAATGACGTTTTGTTTAGTTACCCCCACAATTGAAACATTTAGAGATCGATTATTTTGAACCACTGATACTTGATTGACTCCAGTTATCCAAACAGAATCAAAAATGTCGGTTCGCGGAATTCTTAATAAACTACCTTCCACCGTTATTCGACGAGGGATCTCAACTGAACTGTTTTGTACAACCATTTTAGTTCTATTAATATTTACTGCAGCTAAAATATTTTGTTTTCTATTTGCAGTAGCTGCAAACCAGGTACCTGAATTAAAATAATCATCTGAAACAGCGGATACTGACTCAGAATCAATATTTACGATTTTTCCGTTTTCAATCGCCAAAGCCCCTGCTTCTCGATTAAAGTCAGGGCTAAATTTTTCCCAATCAGTTGTGCTTTGTCTAATTGGTGTATTTGGAACAACTAAAGACTGGCTACCAACATTGATACGCACTGTTTTTATTTCTGGAATCTTCGCCAATGTTTTAACTATTTGACTTGACAGTACTTCTCGTAAATAAGGATCAGCGGTTAGTACAGTCTCGTTTAAAGAAACAGTTGCCAAACCGTTACTTACTGGCACTGAATTAAGCGCCAAAGCAGTGCCCACAGGAAACGCCGAAACCACAGCTCCAGCCAAATAATCATCTGGTCCAGCTAGCAACAGCTGCACAAGTCTGGTGGGGTTACCAGTTGTGGCTCGAGGCAAAACCACATTGTCTGGAACAAGTGTTTGAAGTGAAGCATCCGGAAACCATAAGGGAAATGTAGTAAAACTTCTGTTCAAGTCTGCTCTAGAAATTAAAATACCTTTATTTTTTAAATCTATTCGCCATTCATTATCAATCTGTTTGAGATTAAATTCTTGAACTAATTGTGCATCAGGTTCACTTAAAACAATTCTTGAATTTTCATCAATCACAGAATTTAGTGGAGCTGAAAAAACAACAGTGTTTTCTTGTAAAGAATTTATTCTACCTTGTCCTTCGTAAACTTTAATTTCTTCAGTCGGCTCCCAAACATTTCTTAATTCAGGTATCAAATACTCTCTGGCAATTTTAAAATTACTATCACTTGAGGCTGAGGCGTTAAGAAAACCTGAGACAATTTCCTCTGGTGTCATCCCTGTTTGAGGATTACTTGCAATAACTCGAACAATTGAACCTTCGGGGACTGATCCTAAAATTGCACCTTCGCGAATTGAACTTTCAATTGGCACACTGCCACAAGCAGTTAAAATTATAGGAATTATTAATAATAAATATTTTTTCATTAGTTTTCGCTCTTGGTATCAACATTAAACAGTTCCTGCAGCGCCGACATATCAAACTCAAGTTTTTCATCTTCACCAGTGCCCAGTGGTAAAGGTGATTTTGTTATTGCAGTTTGCGCAACTCTGGGCAAAGTTAAACGAAACATTGTGCCTTTACCGGGTGCACCCCAAGCATCAAGCCATCCCGAATGCAATCTTGCATCTTCCAAAGCAATTGCTAAACCTAAACCTGTTCCACCAGTAGTTCTAGCTCTGGCAGGATCTGCACGCCAAAATCTGTTGAACACCAAAGATGATTCCCCCGGTTTTAAACCCGGACCTTTATCTCTAACAACAATGGCTATGGCTTCATCGTCACTACCAATTTCAACTTCAATGGGTTTACCTGCCCCGTATTCAGAAGCATTAGAAATTAGATTTCTCAAAACTCTTTCAATTCTTCTTTGATCCATTTCAATATCAGGAGCATGACCTGTGATCACAACAGGAGTTTCTTGTCTAGCTAGCAAATTAGATAATGATTCAGCTGTCTTTTCTATAACATTTTTAATATTTACATTGGTTAAGCTTAAATCTGCAGCTCCTGCATCAAATCTACTAATTTCCAATAATTGGGAAAGCAAGATTTCAAATCTTTCAATTTGGGTACTTAAGAGTTCTGCAGCTCTTGCTGTTTCCCCGGTGTATTGGTCACGTGATTCGTAGAGCACATCCGCGGCCATTCTTACTGTCGTTAAAGGTGTACGAAGCTCATGGGAAACATCTGATACGAATCTTTTTTGCATACGAGACATTTTTTCTAACTGACCGATTTGTTGTTGAATAGAAGCAGCCATTGAGTTAAATGAGCCCGCTAATTTTGCTAAATCGTCTTCCCCGCTGACAGGCACTCGCTCATTTAATAGTCCCATTCGCAATCTTTCGGCCGCATTAGCAGTTTTTCTAACCGGGGCCAGTACAGATCTTGTTAAGTACCAAACCAAAATTAATAATCCAAATATTAAAAATATTCCTGTAGCTAAAACTGAAGAACGAATAATTCCAATTGTCTCTTCTTCTTTATCTAACGGAAAAAGTAAAAAGAGTGAATAGGTACCAACGTTATTTATTTTTATTGGTGCACCTACTACAAGTCCGGGCACACTTCTTCCGTCCAGATAAATAATTTTGGTGTAGGACCAAAGTAATTTATCCGTCAATGCAACTCTGCTTTTCAATTCATCATTAACACTGTTTTCTGCGACAAGATTTGTACCACGTTCTGGTAATCCTTGTTTAGAAATTTCAGGGGATGCTAAAAACAAAACATCATATAAACCAGATTGGCCAGCCCTCACCGCTAATGCAGTAACAGCTGTGTCAACCACCACAGACAATGTTGGAGCACCAGCTCCAGTATCTGTTGCTACAACCACTCGCTGCGCTTCATTAATTGCAGATGATGCTTCAGTAATTGAGGATGATTCTTTGGAGGTAAGAATTCCTGATGAAACTCTATTGACTAAAACAATTCCGATTATTGTTACTAAAATAGTAGATACCATAAATGTTGTGGCGATGATTCTTAAACTTAAAGATTTATTCCAAGCTTGTTTAAATTGGTAAAAATACTTCACGGACCAGCCTTATACCCAACACCTCTAACGGTCATGACAATTTCAGGATTTTCAGGATCATGTTCAACTTTAGATCTTAATCTTTGAATATGAACATTTACTAATCTTGTATCCGCAGGATTACGATAATGCCAAACATCGGTAAGTAACTGTTCACGCGTATAAACCTGCCAAGGTTTTCTTGCTAAAGCCAAAAGTAAATCAAACTCTAAAGGAGTTAAAGATATATCTTTTCCATCTCTTTTTACACTGTGTCCAATTACGTCTATTGATAGATCACCGATTATTAATGATTCGGACTTAGCATCTTCTTTTCTTAGCCTTGCCTTAATTCTTGCAACTAATTCTTTTGGTTTGAAAGGTTTAACAATGTAATCATCAGCACCAGATTCCAAACCTTTGACAATATCTAATGTGTCCCCCCGGGCAGTCAACATAACAATTGGCACACCGGATTCAGCTCGAATTTTCCTACAAACTTCAATGCCATCTATCCCAGGTAACATGAGATCAAGTAACACTAAGTCGGGTTTTGCCTCGTTGAAAATCCCTTGAGCTTTAGAACCATCATCACAAAATAATGCGTCAAAGCCTTCAGCCCTTAAAACGATGCCTAACATTTCAGAAAGTGCTTGATCATCATCGACTACTAATACGCGAGCCATACTGCAATGTTGTCACCTCATCTATGACAAAATCGAAGTGGAGGTAGTGATGACTCAAGGTCCCGGTGCAAGTTTGATTCCCCAACGCAATTTGACCCTTAGCGAAATACTAAGTGGCTCTTTTAACTGTCTAAGAAGAATGCCAAAAACTTTATTGGGAATTGGCTTATTCTCAGGATTCTTCATCGGAATCAGCAACATATTGACTTCGGCCCTTGTTGTGAAAAGTGGTGAAAGTTTAATACTTCCCGAAATTCCTAATCCAGCATCAGTGATAACTCAAGAACAAATTGAAGAGTTAGTTAATGCACTTGCCCCTACTTTAAAAGTTGGACTAATAACTTCTTTGGCACTTTTCTTTGTGCAAGCGATTTCAGCAGGCATGTTTATCCATATTGTGAGTAATGGAATAAGTGGTGTGAAAATTAGTGTTACAGAATCGTGGGAAAAAACTCGACCACAATTAGGTAGAATTGTGGGACTTTCAGTGGTTTCATTTTTATTGCCCACAATTTCCATTGTTATAGGTTTACTTATTGGAGTTGCGCTTAGTGGAATTAGTTCACTTCTAGTTTTTGTGGGATTAGGAATAGGTTTAGGAGCAGCAATTTATCTTTGGATTGGTTTGCAAGTTAGCATTCCTGCACTTGTGTTAGAAGAAACTAAATTAAAAATTGCTCTTAAAAGATCATTCTTCTTAGTAAAGGGTAATTTTTTTAGAGTTCTGGGAATTGGCTTAATGGGACTAATAACCAGCCAAGCACTATCAATTGTGGTTTCAACACCGTTCACAATTCTTGGAGCTGTTGGTGCAACTGAAGATCCAACGACTTCAGCAATCTTTATGTCTTCTATGGGTTCAATAATTGGTTATGCGTTCATGTTGCCTTTTATTGCAGCATTTACCACATTACTTTATACAGATTTGAAATTTAGAAAAGAAAACATTGTTACTGATTTAGCTAAGTAAGTAAATCAGTAACGATATTGATCGGACTTATAAGGCCCGCTCTTATCTAATCCTAGATAATCAGCTTGTTCTGTAGTTAATTCTGTTAATTTTGCACCCAAAGCACCTAAGTGCAATCGTGCAACCTTTTCATCTAATTCTTTACGAAGTGTATAAACACCAACAGGGTATTGCTCAGTTTTAGTAAAGAGTTCAATTTGTGCTAACACTTGGTTAGTAAAAGAGTTACTCATCACAAATGATGGATGTCCAGTAGCGTTACCGAGATTAAGTAATCTTCCTTCACTCAAAATAATGATGGAGTTTTTATCATTAAATACCCACTCATCAACTTGTGGTTTGATGTTAACTCGTTTAGCACTCTTGTTATTTGCTAAGCCAGCCATATCAATTTCGTTATCAAAGTGACCAATATTTCCTACGATTGCTTTGTCTTTCATTCTCGACATTTGATCAACAGTGATGACGTTTTTACAACCAGTAGCAGTGATGATGATGTCTGCGTAAGTGAGTGTGTTTTCTAAAGTGTTAACTTCGTATCCATCCATGGCTGCTTGCAACGCACAAATTGGATCAATCTCAGTAATAATTACTCGAGCACCTTGTCCGCGTAATGATTCGGCTGTTCCTTTACCAACATCACCGTATCCACAAACAACAGCAACTTTTCCACCGATCAAAACATCAGTAGCTCGGTTGATTCCATCAATTAATGAATGACGAGTTCCATATTTATTATCAAACTTACTCTTTGTAACTGCATCATTTACGTTGATAGCAGGAAACAGCAATTGATTTGATCTAAACATTTCATACAGACGATGCACACCAGTTGTGGTTTCTTCTGTTACACCCTTGATGTTGTTGGCAACATCAGTCCAGAGCCTTGAGTTTTCTTTCAAAGTTTTTTGAATCAATTTTAAAATAACAGCAAATTCTTCGTTGTCTGCTTTTTCTGGTTCTGGTTGATCTCCAGTTTTTTCAAATTCCACACCTTTATGAACCAATAAAGTTGCGTCGCCACCATCATCAAGAATCATGTTGGGACCTGCGCCATCTGTCCATTTCAAAATTTGTTCGGTGCACCACCAATATTCTTCTAGTGATTCACCTTTCCAGGCAAACACTGGAACACCGTTTGGTTTTTCTTTTGTTCCATTTGGTCCAACTACAACAGCTGCTGCTGCTTGATCTTGGGTTGAGAAAATATTGCAAGAAGCCCAGCGAACTTCTGCTCCTAATTCAACAAGTGTTTCAATCAAAACTGCGGTTTGAATTGTCATGTGTAATGAACCAGTGATGCGTGCACCTTTAAGTGGCTTGGTTGTACCAAACTCTTTTCTCATTGCCATTAAACCTGGCATTTCGTGTTCAGCTAATTGGATTTCTTTACGACCAAAATCAGCTAGAGAAAGATCTGCAACTTTGTAGTCCAAATCTCCGAAACGATCAACTGTCATTGAAAAGTCATTCACTTTTTATTTACCCCTGGGATTTAGTATGAATCAAACTAAAAACAATTGTGCCAGACTAAAAACTTCTCGCAACTACGGCATGACCTTTAACCTCAACTTTTACATCTATATTGCTAATAAGTGCCACTTCACCCTTAGCTAGCAGAATTTCGTTTGCCCCATCAACAATCTTTGTCTCACCTTCCAGGTTTAGCACTCCAGCAAAATTGGTCTCACGGGATTGATAGGTGGCATTGTCTATCGCTATTAATTCAAAATCTGACTCTGGTTTATAAATGTGCACCCCATCGGTGGTGTCAAGTGACATTATTTGAACCTGTTTTTCTTCAACAATACTTAGAGCAGCATCAATATTTATGTGTTTATTGGTTAAACCCATTCTTAGAACATTGTCAGAAGTTGTCATAACCTCAACTGCTAAACCTTGCACATAACAATGAGGTGTTCCTGGGGAGACGTGAATTGCATTGCCTTTTTCTAAAATGTGAAATTCCATCAAAAGACAAACCAAGACACCTGGATCTTGCGCGTATTTTGCAACTATTTTTTCAAAAGCAGACACAGCTTTTGGTGAATATTGAGCCTGTTTAACACTTTCCACAACTATTTCATTCAAGACTTTAATTGATGATTTTTCAAGTTCAAAAATAATATCTGCTGCATCAAAGAAAGTATTTGTTTCCAAGATTTGCTGTAATTCACTTATTTTGGATTTTTCTAAAAGTAATTTGAAAACCACATCACGTTTAGCTTTGGTTTCAACTCCAGCAAATGCATGAAATTCTTCTAAGGCAAAAAGTAATTCGTCTTTGCCGTTTGAGTCTGATAATAGTTTTTCGCCATCTTCAAAATCTGCCATTCCAGTTTCTGCTGTAACCAGATCAGGGTGAACCTGTATTGAGAGTGGTTCATTGGCACAAAGCAATTTTATTAGCAATGGAAAAGTTGAGTTAGTTTTTAGTTCCTGATTGGATTTTTTTTCAATGGATCTGCCAGATGGATGATCACCAAACCAAAGCTCAGCTTGGGGTTTATCAGTTTTTTCAACCCAGTTTTGTAATCCGTTAATTTTGCCCCAGGCATATTCCTTTAAGGCACCTTTAACAACAATGATCGTGTTATTACTCATTTAAAAAAATTAGCCGCCGATGCCACGTGGGCCAGGAGTTGCTTCGTCTAGCAACATCACAGGAATTCCATCTTTGATGGGAAAAGTTGTGGCACAACTTGAGCAAACAATTTTTGTGTCATCACTTGAAACTGAAACATCTGCATGTTTGTCACATGGACAAGCCAAGATTTCTAATAATTCTGGTTTGATAACTGAACTCATTGTGCATCCTCTCGAATAATTGCTAGTACTTCGTCACGTACCTTTTCCATTGTTGCACGGTCTTTAGCTTCGGCGTTTAAGCGAAGTAAGGGTTCTGTGTTACTTGGTCGAACATTTACCCACCAGGTCGAACTTGAGAAAGTCAGTCCATCCAAATCATCAATTTGGACATCCTTAGACGCGGCAAAGTGATCTTGAACTTTTTTGCTAGTTGTACCAACATCTTTTACTCGAGTATTAATTTCACCACTGGCAATGTATCTATCAAATTCACTAATTAGTGATGAAAATGTGATTGATGATGTTGTTTCACCTAAGGCGGCTAATACATGTAGCGCGGCCAACATTCCACTATCAGCAAACCAAAAATCTCTGAAATAGAAATGGCCTGAATGTTCTCCCCCAAATATGGCATTGGTGTCTTTCATTACTTGCTTAATAAAAGAATGACCTACCCGAGTTTTTATGGCCTTGCCACCATGTTCCTTAACTACTTCTGCCACGCTTCGCGAAGTAATTAAATTATGAATTATTGTTGCTCCAGGTTCACGTTTTAATTCTCGTTTTGCAATCAGAGCGGTAATAGCACTTGGGGTGATAATTTTCCCTTTTTCGTCAACAAAAAATGCTCGATCAGCATCGCCATCAAAAGCGATTCCGATATCCGCTTTTTCCGCCAACACTCTTTTTTGCAAATCAACCAAGTTTGCTGGATCAATTGGATTTGCTTCATGATTGGGAAAAGTTCCATCAAGTTCAAAAAACATTGGCACAATTTCAAAATTTGAATTTTCAAATACTTTGGGCACACTAAAACCACCCATGCCATTTCCGGCATCAATAACAATCTTTAATTTTCGTGCAGATTTTAAATCAACCAGTGAATGTAAGTGTTTAACATATTCAACATTTAGATCTCGAGTGCTTTCTGAACCTTGAGTTCCCTCAAATTTTGGTATTGGGTTAAGCACTAAATGTGTTATCTCTCTTAAACCAGAATCTTGTCCCACCGGTGCAGCACCAGCTTTTGCTAATTTGATTCCGTTATATTCGGCTGGATTATGACTGGCAGTAAACATGGCACCAGCAATGTTGAGAAAACCTGTTGCAAAATACAAACCATCTGTTGAAGCAAGTCCCATGTACAAAACATCAACACCTTGCTCTAAAACTCCTCTGGCAAAACTTTTTACTAAGGCAGGACCACTTGGTCTCATGTCGTGGGCGATCACTACTTGACCACAACCACCATCTGATTTTCTCAGCTTTAAAGCAATCACAAAAGCTTGACCGATTAAATATGAAATATTTTCATCAAGATCTTCCGGGGCAATGCCTCTGATGTCATAGGCCTTAATCAGGTTTTGTAAACGCTCCAGGGTGATTTCAGATTTCATAAGACTTCAAAGACTAGTAGCAGATGGGAAGTTAGTTAGTTTTCTTCACGAACTATGCGCAAATGACTTCGATTGGCATAGTTGTTGGCAAAAGCCGGTTCAGACCAAACATCAGGTTGGGGTTTAGCTGCCTCACGTACCGCATTTGCTAAAGCCAATAAATCATCTTGGGAGGGACTAAAATCTTCAGCTTCACTTTCTAATCTCACAATTTCCCAACCACGAGGTGCAGTTAGTTTGCGAGCATGTATTTCACATAAGTCATAACAATGAGGTTCGGCGATGGTGGCCAAAGGCCCAACCACAGCTGTGGAGTCGGCGTAAACATAGGTAAGGGTTGCCACGGCTAATTTGCCACACGACAACCTGGTGCATTTTCTTAAATATGCCATGTTTTATACGCTAGTGAATTTGTTACAAAAGTGACGCGTAGGCGCGCCTGATACTTATATATACGCAAGTTCACCTTTGAGACAGGTGTTAATTAAATGAGCAGAATTAAATAACTTGAGAGCGTCTCATCCGGCGACGTTCGCGCTCAGACAATCCACCCCAAATACCGAAACGTTCATCGTTTTCTAATGCGTATTCAAGACATTCAGCTCTAACCTCACAGGAAGTACAAACTCTCTTGGCTTCTCGGGTAGAACCACCTTTTTCAGGGAAAAAGGCTTCAGGATCTGTTTGAGCACAAAGTGCCTTTTCTTGCCAGCCAGCTGGCTCACTATCGCTTGGAACAAGACTTAAGCCCGTGAAGTCGGACAATTTCAAAACCCCCATAAGTATTCGACCGAATGTCTGTTTCGGCCGCTAGGTAAAAAACTACCTGAACGAATTACACGCTTGTAACTAGGGGTAGGTCAAGTGTTTAGGCCATGTTTTTTCAGATTTATTTCCGTTTAGTCTTAAAAGTCCGATATAAATTGCGTTTTTCAACATTTTCTTAAAATCTCGCTAAATTCCCCAGTCAGGATTTTCGGGCAGGGTTTGATTATTGAGTTCAATTTTTGCCACTTTTTGATCCGGCCAAATTCTTGCATCATTAGTTAGCACTGAACCTGCCGCTAATTCCACAAAATCTGCCACCACAGAATTTTTGATCACACATCCTGCACCAATTTTGGCACCTTGCGCAATGATGCTTGCTTCAATAACGCATTTTTCGGCTACTAAAACATCACGAGCAATCACAGAATTATTTATTTCACAATTTTTTTCAATTATTGAATTTATTCCAATCACAGATCCGTTTATTACTTTGGCTGATTCATCAACTTGGGCACCACTTAAAATTAATTTATCCCCAAAAGATTGCAGTAAACCTGTTTTAATTTTTCCGCTAACTAAATCACTTGATCCTTTAATAAAAGCTTTTGGTGTTCCAAGATCTAACCAGTAGCCTTGATCTACTACCCCAATTACTTTTAAACCAGCTTTAAGTAAATTAGGAAAAACTTCTCTTTCAACTGAAACGACTCGTCCAGTGGCAATTGTGTCAATAATTTTTCTTTTGAAAATGTACATTCCAGCATTGATTTGATCGGTGATGATATCTTCTTTTCTTTCCGGTTTTTCTAAAAACGCTAAGACATTGCCTTGACTATCGGTGGGCACAGATCCATAAGCTGAAGGGTTATCAACTTTAGTTAAATAGAGTGCCACATCGGCATTTTTTTGTTTCCATTCATTTAAAACTTTGTTTATATCCACACCAGTTAATACATCACCGTTAAAAATAATTACTGGATCTTCTGGACCACAGGTTAATAATGCTGCAGCATTTCTGATCCCACCACCTGTGCCCAGTTGTTCTGGTTCATAGGCGTAACTTATTTTCACTCCCAATTTTGAGCCATCACCTAAACCTTGGTGAAAAACTTCAGCTTTGAAAGCTGTGCCCAACACAATGTGGTCAATACCTGCTGCTTTTGCTTTAGAGATTTGGTGGGCAGTTACCGGAAAGCCCGCAACTTCCAACATGGGTTTAGGTGTGTGGATGGTTAACGGTTTTAATCGGGTGCCAAAGCCCCCAACTAACATTATTGCTTCAGTCACAAACCCTCACCACTGATATTTATTTGTTAACAAATAAAACTAGTTATGAACCAGGTGTTGGTGAGGTTTCAGGATCAAAAACAACTGGGTAAGTTTTAGGCACAAAGAGCACCCATGTTTGTCCCGGTGCAAACACATAGCTTGCCGCTCCCACTGTGTAAGTAGTTGGGTTTGCTGCCATAGGTCTTGACCAGGTGGCTTCATATCTTTGGCCATCTCTCATCACCACAGCGGTTCCTGAACCAACTGTTTGAATTAATGGTGTCTTGTTTCCATTTTTATCTTGGAAACCTGAATCTTCTAACTGATTCACATATTGAACAATAATGTTTTTAGCAAACAAGGGTTGATTAGTTACCGCATCAGAAGCAGGTTCGCCATCAAGTGCAATAACCCAAGCATTGTTTGTGCCATCCCATTCCGCACCAACTCTGGAAGCAGGCCATTTAGCGGAGAAGGATTTTGTGTCGCTACCTCCAGCTGGAGCCGCAGGAGAAAAAGTCCAGCCCATATCTTTGGCGCCACTTACACCTGTAAGTGAAGCAACCACACTTGCCAAATCAACAGTTAAATTGTGGGGAATGTTTTTATCTGTTTCGCGGGTATAAAACTTGCCATTCAAACCATGGCTGGCATTAATCACATTTGCTTGATCAATTAGGGGCAAGAATTTTGATTGCGCACCACTAAAGGCAAATGCAGGAGTACCAAATTGTTCCATAATTTCTAGATCTGAAATACGAGCTGATCTAACTGGCCCAACTTTATTTGGCAAGGTGGAATTATATACGGCAGCAATTCTGGTTAAGCCTGCTTCTACTTCTTCCACAAATACCAAATCGGCCGCAGAAATTCCCCATTGAGGTCTGGCTGGGCTGACGTTGTCAATTTTTACAACAGCAATTGGTCCACCACTGCCACCGGGTAATCCCGAAAGGGGACTAAAACCAACTTTGGCTGTTTCACTTGCGTCTGGTGCTGCAGCATCTGAGGCAGTTGAGCCACCACATGCAGAAAGTAAAAAGGTTGCGACTGAGGCTAAAGCAATGATTTTCAATGTTTTTGTCATACCTCAAACGATATGGGCAAACCTCTAAGTCCAACAGTCTTGACTCACCTAGAAATAGGTAGTGTTCATGAGGAATACACATAATAATGCAGGGATTCCTCGATATTGTCTAAATGGAGATATGGCAAATAATCAGCTAAAGAAAAAGCCCACCAACCGCTTGAGGGTATTGGTGGCTATTTCCTCTGGCCTCATATTGATAGTTGCCACAGTCGCAGGCATTTTGGGATTTGCTGCTCGAAACTTAGCCGGAAATATTAAAGCACTTGAAGTCATTGCCTCACCAAAACCTGTGGGCGTAACCGGACCTTTAAATATTTTGTTAATGGGTACAGACACCAGAACCGATCAAGGTGGTGGGTTTGGAAGCGAAACAGATTTCGGTGGAAACGGTAGAAGTGATACCACTATTTTAGTTCATCTTTCAAATGATCGAAAGAGTGCAATTGTGGTGAGTATTCCCCGAGATTCTGTGGTGAACATTCCAGTGTGTACTAAAGATGATGGCACCACCACGGAGGAAAAAACAGATTTATTTAATTCTGCTTTCTCTTCAGCTGGACCAGGTTGCACAGTTAAAACAATTGAAACTTTAACTGGGATAACAATTAATCATGCAGTGATTGTTGACTTTGTTGGTTTTTCAAATGTTGTTGATGCTTTAGGTGGAATTAAAGTTTGTTTAACTGAAGCAGTTGATGAACCTGTTGAAAACGGTGCAGGAATTCAACTACCTGCTGGAATCCAAACTGTTGATGGCATAAATGCCCTTGGTTTAATGCGCGCTCGATATTCACTTGCCGATGGTAGTGATCTTAAAAGAATTGAAAGACAACAGGAATTACTTTCTTTAACAATTGATCAAGTTACAAAAATGAATTTAATAACAGATCTTCCTGCCCTATATAAAGTTTTAAATGCGGCAACTTCTTCACTAAGAATGGATCCGGGTCTTTCAGATCTAGATTCACTAGTAACTCTTTCCACCAGTTTATCTAGCATGGGATCAAAGAATATTTCATTTGTAACTGTTCCTTTCGAAGGAACAGCAGATGGAAACCGCGTCCAATGGACAACAGCTGCCGCAGCTTTGTGGAGCTCAATAATTAATGACACAGGCTGGCCACCAATTGATGGTGTACCAAATTCTGATACAACTCCAACTGAAGAAACAGAAAACATTGTGGTTAAGCCCAGTGACGTTGCTACGGTTGTTTTGAATGGCACTAGACGTTCTGGTTTTGCAGCGTTAACGGGTGATTATTTAAAAAATAAGGGCGTAAATATTGCCGAGGTTGGCAACGCACCCAATAAAGACACTGCTGAAACAGTTATTGTGCACACCAGCGGTAACGCTTTAAAAGCTGAAGTTATTGCACAACTTTTAGGGATAACTAATGTTGCTGAAGATC
Source organism: Candidatus Nanopelagicales bacterium (assembly GCA_016463095.1). GTDB lineage: Bacteria > Actinomycetota > Actinomycetes > S36-B12 > UBA5976 > ATZT02. The sequence continues at coordinate 49,161 of JAEMSA010000002.1, read as the reverse complement.
CTGAATTAACTGGATCTGATGTTGTTGTGATTTTAGGAAATAACGCTCCGGCTACTTGGGTGCTGCCCACTGCTCCTGTTGTGGTTGCTACCCCAACCAAATCTCCGACTCCCACCCCATCACCTGCAGCTATTGCTGCACCTGAAAGTGGTTTGTTCTGTCCGCTGCCTTAAATAATTGGTGGGCGCAGAAACAAAGTCATTTTTAAAACAGTAAACCAAGACAATTTCTTTTGCGGACTTAAATCCGCTCTTTTTCCCTCTTGCCAGCCTTTTTTAAATTCCTTTTTACCCTCAGAATTGCTGCGTAAGCGAAACAGTGAAATAACTTTCCAGTTGAGCAAATACCAATAAGAAATGAGTCCGGGCAGATTTCTTCTTGCTAATAAGACTCGATTTCGGGCTTGATATTGATAATAAATTTTATGTCTAGTTTCTGGTTCAACAGCAGGATGAGACACCACCACATCTCCTGCATACCAGCATTTAAATCCTGCGTCCCAAATTCTCCAAACTAAATCAACACCTTCGTGTCCGTAAAAGAATTCATTTGGCCAGGATCCAACTTTTTCGAAAACATCTCGTCGCACAGTTGTGGCACCTTCCCATAAAGCAAAAATATGTGAAGGTCGATCAGGATTTTTAGTATTTAATCTAGGAATCCATCTTCGAGGAGTTGCTAAACCATTTGGATCTTTGGGTTGCGGTTGCATCAAGGCAACTTTTGGCATACCAATAAATTTTTTATAAATACGAGACAATGTGTCATTATCTTCTAAAACCACGTCATCATCTAGAAAGAAAAGTAAATCTCCTTTGACATTGCTAACGCCTAAATTTCTTCCGGCTGGAATACCTAAATTTTCTTTGCTGTGAACACTTTTTACTCCAGCTGGTAAGTCTGTTGGGAGCCAACCGTTACCAACTACAACCACATCCACCTCAACATCAACTTGTCCTAATAAAGACGAAAGTGCAGCTTTTAATTGAATAGGACGATTTCCTTGAGTTAAGACAACACAACCAAAAGTTGGTTTTAATTCATTCATAATTTAAGCGCGTAAACGCGAAGAGGTAAGTATTGCCACTAAGTGACCAACCACTGTCACAAAGGCTGCGCAAGTTAAGAAAATTAAGACTGTGTTAGAAACATTAAATATTACGGAAAGCAAAATAATAATACTCAATTCTACAGAATGATAAATCTTATGAATGGGGAAGAATCTGAATAAGGAACGAATTTTTGCGATAAGTCCATTGCGAGGAGTTGCTACATTTTTGTCTTCAGAAAGTTTATCTAGGTTAGAAAAACTTCTTGCCACATGCACCATGTCATTAAACACTTTGTTGAAAGTAATCAAAAGGGAAAAAACTAGACCAAAAATTATGGCACTTACTCGTTCCCCATTTTCCAAATAAACTCTGATTCCAAAGGCGATTGCTAACAGGGCTTCTGTTGAGTAGTGGCCAAAGCGATCAATGAAGATTCCTGCTGGATTATATTTTTGGGTTACCCGAGCCATTTCCCCATCGCAGCAATCAAAAAGCATTTGCAGTTGGGCAAAAATAACTGCCAGCACCGCCCCCAGCAGACCAGTCTTAATAACGCTCAACGCTGCAATCCATCCAGAAAAAACCATTAACCAAGTTACGGCTGTTGGACTCAAACCAAATTTTAATAAAATTTTAGATAAATAAGGAGAAATCTTTCTCATATATAGCGGCCCAGACCAATGTTCGGCAACTCTTCGATTCAACACTTCTGGTGGTTGTCCCAGCGACTTAATTTGTGCAATGGAGTAGTTAGTCATGAAAACCTCCAACATCTTTTTTGTATGCACTTAATGCTTCAGACAATGCTCCATCAAAAGCTAGGGAACCATTTTTCAAATATAAACCTCTAGTGCAAAACTCTGTTAAATCTTTTTCTTTATGTGAAACTAAGAAAAGTGTTTTACCTTGATTTAGTAGATCTTGCATTCTGATGTAACACTTTTCTCTAAATGCCGCATCACCCACAGCCAAAGCTTCGTCAACTAAAATTATGGGTTCATCAATGGATGTAACAATTGAGAAACCTAATCTAATTTGCATACCACTCGAAAAATGTCTTACAGGGGTGTCTAAGAAATCTCCCACTTCAGCAAATTCCACAATGCTGTCGAATCTGTTTCTAACTTCACTCCTACTTAAACCGTGCAATCCTGCAACTAAGGAAATATTGTCTCGGGCTGTTAGATCACTTTTTAATCCACCAGTTAATTCAATAAGCGGAGCAACTCCCCCATTGACTTTGACACTTCCTTCATCAGGTAACAAAACACCAGCTATTAATCGAAGCAGTGTGCTTTTACCTTCACCGTTGGCACCCATTAGCCCGACAGCTTCACCAGCTTTTACTTCAAAATTAATATTTCTTAAAGCCCAGAACTCACCCTTAGGTGAAGTATTTTTTTGCTGCAATAACATTTCACGAATTGAGAAATTTCTTTTTCTATTACGCCTGAAACTTACCCCGATATCTTTTACCTCAATAACTATACTCATTTATACTTCCTTCAATACTGATCGTTCAACTTTTTTGAAGAACACGATACCGGATATGAAAATTATTAAGGAAATAATAATCGAGAAAACAATTGGGGTAATTAAATTTGAATCATTCCAAAAACCTGCTCGGTACATGGAAATGATTCCAGTCATGGGATTTAAATATGCAATAGTGTGAAACTGGGCAGGAATATCTGATATTCCATAAATAATTGGTGTTAAATAAAATGTCATTCTTAATAAAATACGTAAAAGATTTGTGGTGTCTCTAGCCAAAACTGTTAGTGGTGCCAGAATCAAACCGATACCAGTAAGTAATAAGAATTGCACCACAAAAGCCAAGGGAATAAATAATAACTGCATTGAAACTTCAGCTTTAGCAATTATCGAAATTAAAACCAAAATAGGTAAAGCAAAGACAAATTCAACTCCTTTAGCACCAATGCTTTTAATGACCCATAAGAATCTTGGAATAGCGATGGAACGAACCATTTTGCTTTCCACGACAAGGGATCGAGCCGAATCTGTGACTGCACCGTTGAACCATGTCCAAGAAAGAATTCCTGTTAACAAAAACAAAATGTAGGGTTGTTCACCAATTGAATTTGATCCCACAATGTAGGAAAAGACAAACCAATAAATAACGGACATTGCTAAGGGATCTAAAAGTGTCCATAAATAACCAAGCCAGGTTCCGGCATATCTAATTTGTAAGTCTCGATAAACCAAAATACGAAAGGCACCAAACTTACCCAAAGGGTTCGTTCTCCTCCACGCTCATCAGAAGCAATCGCGTTGCACCCTAGGTTACAGGCGTTTGCTTCCCTTCAAGAAACCAACGCCCCATGACAAATGCATAGTTGGCAAAACCACCAGCAAAAGTAGTCGACTGAGCAGACTAATTTTGGATCCAATAGAAAACAGTGCCAGCAGAATTACCGAAAAATAAAGTGCTGGTGCAATCCAGCCTATTTGTAACCACGATGTATCCAAAATGTTTGAAAATAAAATCATTGCTAAACCAATTATTAAACCGCCTACTGTAATTGGTGGAGCTAAATACCTTAGCGAAACTGTTTCAGGATAAGTTTTAGTTACTTGTTTTCTCCATTGCCCGTATTGAAAATATTGTTTTGCTAACTCAAAAAGATTTTTTCTTGGTCGGTAGGTAACAACTAGATCTGGATTAAACCAAATCTTTCCCCCAGTTTTCCTTATCCGATAATTCATTTCCCAGTCTTGAGCTCTAATAAATGATTCATCAAAATATCCAACTCTTATTAAGGCTGACTTCTTAAACGTTCCTAAATAAACTGTGTCTGCCTCACCTGCTTTTCCTCCCACATGAAACGGGGCATTACCAACACCAAACTTAGAAGTCATAGCTGCAGCCACACTTTTTTCAAAATTATTTGTGCCCTGTGCCTGCATTAAGCCACCCACATTGTCGGCATCGGTTTCCAATAAAGTTGATACCGCATTTTTTATGTAATTACTATCGACGATGGCATGGCCATCGAGTCTGACAATGATTTCAAAATTAGATTTTTTTATTGCGCTATTTAACGCGCTGGCAGTTCTGCCCGATGGGTTTTCAACTAATTTGACTCTGGGATCTTTTTCTAACTCTTGCGCGATTTTATTGGTTTGATCTTTTGATGGACCAAGGGCCAAGATTATTTCTAACTGACCTGAATAGTTTTGGTTCAAAATAGCTTGTACCGATTGAGTTAAGAATCGTTCTTCATTTAGAACAGGGATGATCACAGAAACTGCTGGTTCTGACATTAATTCCCCCACTTTTTTAACTCTTTGATAGCAACGCTAGTCGAATAATGAGAAAAATCCTGCAATAAATCGTACGATTAACCATGTGGATAAGAAAAAAGGTTTGCCAAACGAATGGTTTCGAGACTCACAGTCAGGTCAATCGAAACCTGATCGTGCAAAATCTGGAAAATCAAAGAATTTAAATAAACGACAAATTGCCTGGGTTTTAGCCGGTGCCATTACTTATTGGTTTGCTTTCCTATTAATAATTGCTTTGTTTCAATTAAACAAATTAACTATTGAAAGAGTCGAATCAGATATTCCTAAATCCCCAGGAAAAACTTGGCTACTTATTGGCAGTGATTCACGAGACGATATTGATAATCCGGTGTTAAAGGGTGCGCCTTTGGGTAAATTTGAAGGACAACGTAGTGACACCATAATTATTATGAGCGTGCCAAAAATTGGTACCCCACTTCAAATTACAAGTATTCCTAGAGATTTAGTTGTGACAATTCCTGCTCGTGGCGACACTGGGGCGAAGAAAAATAAAATTAACGCAGCTTACGCATTTGGTGGACCAAGTCTTTCTCTTAATACTGTGGAGAAACTAGTTGGTGTGCAAATGGATAATTACGCTGAAATTGGTTTTGCTGGATTGGTAAATGTTGTCAACAGTTTTGGTGGCATAAAAGTTTGTCCTTCTCAAGATTTCTCTGATAAGAAGTCGGGTTTAGAAATAAAAGAAGGATGTCAAAATGTTAACGGTTTAACTGCCCTTGCTTATTCTCGTATGCGTTATGCCGATCCAAAAGGAGACATTGGCAGAACGGAAAGACAACAAGAAGTTGTTACCCAAATTATGAAAAAATCACTTTCCCCATTTACCTTACTTAATCCATTAAGAGCTCCTCGCACAGTTTCTGCACTAGCAAACGCTGTCACAGTTAGTAAAGGTGTGGGACCATTTGATTTAGTTCCACTAGTAATTGCTTTACGAAGTGGTGGCATTGATTCAGCCACGATGCCAAATAAATCTGGGGGTAACATCGGTGATCTTGGTTCAACTCGAAAATTAACTGACAATGCCCAAGAAGTTATTAAAGCATTACAAGATGGATCAAAGATTCCATCGTTTGAGGTAAAAGAATAATTACTCGGTAATTCTTCCAGTTAAATAATCTGCCGCATGATGTGCTCGATCAAGTAAATCTTCTAAATTATGACCACTAATATTGACATGTCCCACTTTTCTTCCTGCTTTAACTTCTTTGCCATAAAGATGTATACGTAGTTTTGGATCGTGTGCCATGCAATGCAAGAAGGGTTTATACATATCTAAATATTGCCCACCTAAGACATTTACCATCACAGTGATCGGTGCAACTAAAGTTGGGCTTCCTAAAGGTAAATCAAGAATTGCCCTTAAATGGTTTTCAAATTGTGATGTTGTGGCACCATCGATTGTCCAGTGACCTGAATTAGTTGGTCCTAATTTGATTTCACTAATTAGGAATTTATCATTTCCTAGATCAAGAAATTCCACTGTAAACACACCAACAATATTAAATATCTCAGAAATTTTCAGTGCAATTAATTGCAATTCACTAGCTTTAGCGTCAGATAAATTGGGCGCAGGCGCAATCACTTCGGTTAATATTTCATCGGTTTTCTTTGTTTGAACAACTGAATAAACTACTGTTTGGCCGTGGGGTGATCTGGCAACCTGAATAGAGAGCTCTCGGTCAAAGTTAACATCTGCATCTTTAAAAGGCAGTTGGGAATCTAGTAATAGTTTTTTTACTAGATCTGTACTTTGTAAAGTTTCAATTGTTGAAAGAGTTGGGTGAAAAATTTGACCCTGAATTTCAAGCTTTCTTAAATTTTCAAATTCGTATTCGTTCGCATCAAAAGTAACAACTTTTGTTCCTGCGGCAAATGAAGTTAATTCAGCATAATTTTCGACACTTCCAATGACAACGTCGTTGGCAATTAGTGCTGCACTTTCTGCCAAATCTTTACTAAATAATTTGATATCAATATTTAATCTAGAGGCAGCTTCTATCAACATGCGCGCCATTTGTCCGGCACCAATGATTCCAACTGTTGGAAAATGGGTTTGACTGGTCATATTTAAAATCTTAACTAATGAGGTGAATGTCGGCAGAACTTAGAAATCTATTTCCAGAATCTGTCTTAACGATCAACTCTCCCGTAGCTGAAATATCGATTGCTAAAGCTTTAACAACCTCTCCCCCAGGAATCTGGGCAATGATTTCTTTATTAATCGTCACACAATTTGCTTTGTAATCTCGCATAAATGAAGCAGTGGGGGAAGTCTGTGCATTATTTTCCTCCTGCCATCGAGCACTTAATTCGGCCACAAAAGCTGCTATCACTGATTCTTTGGAAATATTATTCTCAAATATTTCCTTAAGTGACGTTGCTAATTCAATAGGTAACTCGTTCTTGTCTTGATCAAAGTTAATACCAATTCCTGCCACCACATGATCGTTGTGCTTTTCTAACAAAATTCCAGCGAACTTGAATTCTTTCCTATTTTCAATCAAAACTAAATCGTTAGGCCATTTGATTTTGATATTTTTTCTAGACTCAGACTCAATAGTTTTATACAAACAAAGTCCAATAAGTAATGGCACCCAACCAATATTGTTTACACTTCTTGGTTTCAAAATAATTGAGATAAAGATCGATGAATTCTTAGGTGCTACCCAATTTCTATTTTGCCTACCTCGGCCTTGAGATTGAAAATTTGCAATCACAAATGTGCCTTCTTCAACACCACTGTTTACTAAATCTTTTGCAATGTCATTGGTTGAAGTTACTTCATCTTTTACAATCACGTTTTGCCATAAACACTGACGAAGACGCAGTTCGCTCTCCAATAATTGAGCATCTAGAGGCGCTCGATTCTTCAAAAATCCGGTCACACTGTTACCGTACGACAAGAGCCTTTTTTTCCTAGAGAGGACCATGTGGGTAAAAAGTCAAGTGATGGTGCAACTCCTCGTACTACCGCGTCAAAATTAGCTCATCTAGCTGAAATTAAAAAAGAAATTCATGTCGATCAAGCAAATACTGCCTTAGATAAACAGCATGCCAAAGGTAAACAAAGCGCGCGTGAAAGATTAACCGCCCTACTAGACCCTGAATCATTTCAAGAAATTGACGAATTAGTTAGACATCAAAAAAATAATTTTGGTATGGAAAAAAACCGTCCAGCAGGAGATGGTGTTATCACTGGTTTTGGAACTATTGATGGTCGACCTGTTTATGTTTACTCCCAAGACTTCACAGCAATGGGTGGATCTTTAGGTGAAGCTATGGGTGGAAAAATTGTTAAGTTAATGGATTTAGCAATTAAATCTGGTGCCCCAATTATTGGTATTAATGATTCAGGTGGAGCAAGAATCCAAGAAGGTGTTGCCTCATTAGCAATGTATGGCGAAATATTTTTAAGAAATACCAGAGCTTCCGGAGTTATTCCCCAAATTTCCATAATCATGGGACCTTGCGCAGGTGGTGCTGTTTATTCACCAGCTTTAACAGATTTTGTGATCATGGTTGATAAAACTTCACACATGTTTATTACAGGTCCAGATGTAATTAAAACTGTGACTGGCGAAGAAGTTTCTTTTGAAGATTTAGGTGGAGCAAGAGCACATGCCACAAAATCAGGTGTTGCTCATTACATGGCAAGTGATGAAGAAGATGCTTTGGATTATGTTAGAACACTTTTAAGTTTCTTACCATCAAATAATGCTGAACCTTCCCAGCATTTTGAATCTAAAGTTGATTTACAAATTAACCAACATGATTTGGAAATGGATTCATTAGTTCCTGATTCACCAAATCAGCCCTATGACATGCATGTGCTAATAAAACACATCTTGGATGATGACGAATTTTTTGAAATACATGGCGGTTGGGCACCAAACATAATGGTTGGCTTTGGCCGCATTGAAGGACAAAGTGTAGGAATTGTGGCAAACCAACCAATGCAATTTGCTGGAACGTTAGATATTGAAGCTTCCGAAAAAGCTGCTCGGTTTGTGAGAACCTGTGATGCTTTTAATATTCCAATCATTACTTTTGTTGATGTACCAGGTTTCTTACCTGGAGTTGATCAAGAATATGGCGGCATCATTCGTCGCGGTGCAAAATTAATTTATGCTTACGCCGAAGCAACTGTTCCATTAATAACTGTAATCACCAGAAAAGCTTATGGCGGTGCATACATTGTGATGGGTTCAAAGCACTTAGGTGCTGATTTAAATCTGGCTTGGCCAACAGCTCAAGTCGCTGTAATGGGTGCTCAAGGTGCGGTAAACATTTTGTTTAGAAAAGAAATTTCTGGAGCAAAAGATCCTGTCGCTGAAAGAGCAGACAAAATAAGTGAATATGAGGAAGCGTTTGATAATCCTTACGTTGCTGCTGAGCGTGGCTGGATAGATGCAGTAATTGCACCTAGTGAAACAAGAATCAGAATCATTAGAGGGCTTCGCCAATTAATAACAAAACGTGAAAGTATGCCACCGAAGAAACATGGAAATATTCCATTATGACCAAACCACTTGAATTTGAAATTATTAGAGGAAATCCCACAGCTGATGAGATTGCTGCAATCCACGTAGCTTTGCAGGTTGCGAAGAATTCTTCTGAAGAGTTAGGCAAGCAAAAGAAAAGAATAAGTAACTGGAATAGTCCACAATTTAGATTCAGAAATACTCCACAACTAAACAGTGGCTGGCAATATTCCTACCTACCGGGAGCATGAGTTTTCCTGTAATCCTGGCTTCCGCCTCTCCTGCCAGATTGATGCTTCTTAGAAGCCAAAATATTAAACCAATTGTTATTGCCTCTGAAATTAATGAAAAAGAAATTGAAGCACAATATAAAAACTCAGCAACAGAAGTAATTGTCAAAGAGCTTTCAATTGCCAAAGCAAATTATGTTCTAAATAACAACGTTTCTCTCAATAACGGAATTCTTATTGCTGCGGATTCGATGCTTGAATTTAATTCTCAAAGTCTTGGTAAACCACTCAATGCAGAAAACGCAATTGCTCGCTGGCAACAAATGCGCGGTAAAACTGGAATTTTACATACTGGTCACACTGTAATCAGATTAGATAATAAACAAACAATTACTCGAGTTATTTCAACTAAAGTTGAATTCGCAAATGTTGATGACCAAGAAATTCTTGATTATGTTGCAACAACTGAACCGTTATATGTTGCTGGAGCTTTCACAATCGATTCTCTGGGTGCAGCATTTGTCAAACAGGTACATGGAGATCACAGCAATGTTGTTGGCTTATCTCTTCCAGCGTTACGTGAAATTGTTCGTGAACTTGGACTCTCATGGACTTCACTGTGGGAAATGGCATAAAGTAACAAATCATGGCTAAATCTGGCTCACAAAATCTTTCCATCACAAAAATACTTATTGCTAATCGTGGTGAAATTGCTGTTCGAATTGCTAGGGCTTGTAAAGATTCTGGAATTTCAAGTGTGGCAATTTATGCCGAACCAGACAGAGATGCGCTGCACGTATTGCATGCTGATGAAGCTTATTCACTAAATGGAACTATTGCTTCTGAAACTTATTTATCTATTCCTAAGATTTTAGAAATTGCTCAACGTTCAGGAGCTGATGCAATTCACCCCGGTTATGGTTTTCTTTCTGAAAACGCTGACTTTGCCCAAAGTGTCATTGATGCTGGATTAATTTGGATTGGTCCACCACCTGCTGCCATTAAATCTTTAGGTGACAAAGTTCAAGCACGACATATCGCCGCAAAAGTTGGGGCACCGCTAGTTCCAGGAACTAAAGATCCTGTAAAAAATGCCAGTGAAGTAGTCGATTTTGCTAACCAACATGGTTTACCTATTGCAATTAAAGCCGCATTTGGTGGTGGTGGTCGAGGATTAAAAGTTGCTCGTAACCAAGAAGAAATTGTAGAACTTTATGAATCAGCTGTTAGAGAAGCAACCGCAGCATTTGGTCGAGGTGAATGCTTTGTTGAAAGATACCTAGATCGCCCTCGCCATGTGGAAACTCAATGTTTAGCCGACCAACACGGAAATGTTGTTGTGGTTTCCACCCGAGATTGTTCCTTGCAAAGAAGACATCAAAAACTTGTTGAGGAAGCACCCGCTCCGTTTTTAACTGATGAACAGAGAAGACAACTTTATGATTCATCCAAAGCAATTTTAAAAGAAGCAAACTACGTAGGTGCTGGAACTTGTGAGTTTCTAATTGGGCAAGACGGAACTATTTCATTCTTGGAAGTAAACACTCGTTTGCAAGTTGAGCACCCAGTAAGTGAAGAAGTAACTGGCATTGATTTAGTTCGCGAGCAAATAAGAATTGCTAGGGGTGAAAAACTTGGCTATCACGATCCAATAATTAATGGTCATAGTATTGAATTTCGTATTAACGGTGAAGATCCTGGAAGAAACTTTCTACCTGCTCCAGGTCAGTTGAAAGTTTGGAAAGAACCCAGTGGAACTGGAGTCAGAGTTGACGCAGGTTTCAAACAAGGAGATGTAATCGGTGGAAACTTTGATTCTCTACTTGCCAAATTAATTGTTACCGGTGCTACTAGAAAAGAAGCGATCGAAAGAGCTAAAAGGGCACTTAGTGAATTTGAAGCAGAAGGAATTGCTACCGCACTTCCCTTTCATCGAGCTGTGTTAAATGATCCAGCATTTGCCCCAATCGATGAATTACAAAAATTTAGTATTTACACAAGTTGGATTGAAAGTGAATTTAAAAATGAGATTCCTCAATATAAAGATTCATCCACTCCAATTTCAAATGACGAAAGATCCTCATTGGTGCTTGAAATAAATGGAAAAAGAATTGAAATCACTATGCCAAATGGTTTAACTTCTGGTGGGGTTAAACAAAAGAAACCACCTGTGGCAAGACATCAAAGAACAACCCTTGGTTCCCTTGACTCTGATGCGGTGCAAAGTCCAATGCAAGGAACCGTGGTAAAAATCGCGGTTAAGAATGGTCAAACGGTAAGTGAAGGCGAACTCTTATTTGTTATTGAAGCGATGAAAATGGAACAACCTATTTCTGCCCATAAAGCTGGGGTGGTAAGCGAACTTTCTGTTGAAGTTGGTGCATCTGTTGCAAACGGTGCGGTATTGCTAGAACTTAGGGATGCTTCTTAAGTATTTCTTGTGTGACATTTCACATCGAAATGACCATCTTTTGGCTATGCAGCCTTGCCGGGGTCGCCACTAAACTCGAGGTATGGCGATTAGTTCAATGGAACGTGGAGTTGGCTCGGCCACCCGTGCCAAAATTGGTTTAAGACACTTAAGAGTTGACAAGTGGTGGGTTGAACCCGCAATTTCAGTTTTTGTTTTAGTTTCCTTCATTATTTATTCTACGATCAGAGCTTTTGAAAATAAGTACTATTTTGCCGAACCATTAATTTCACCTTTCTATTCACCATGTCTTGCCACCAGTTGTGTTGAAGGGGCTTCTCACTTAGGTCAACCGTTTGGTAGCTGGTGGATTTTTTCTCCAGCACTACTTATATTGATTTTTCCACTAGGTTTTCGCATGACTTGTTACTATTACCGAAAAACTTATTACCGCGCATTTTGGTTATCGCCTCCTGCTTGTGCTGTAGCAGAACCTCATAAATCTTACTCAGGAGAAACAAAGTCTCCTTTGATTTTGCAAAATTCTCACCGATACTTTTTTATTGCTGGCTTAGTATTCAATGTTTTACTCACCTATGACGCATTAATTTCTTTCAAGAATGCTGAAGGTCAATGGGGACATATGAGCGTTGGCACACTTGTTTTGTTAGCAAACGCAACTTTTCTTTGGTTATATTCACTTTCTTGTCATTCCTGTCGCCATATTCTGGGCGGAAGATTAAAGCATTTCAGTAAACATCCAATTAGATACAAGACTTGGACCATAGTTTCCAAACTAAACGCACACCATCCAAAATATGCTTGGATTTCACTAATTGGTGTTGCCATGTGTGATTTTTATGTACGACTTGTAGCAAGTGGTTCAATCACTAATTTATATTTCTTCTAAAGGGGAATCATGACCGAAATTGAACGTCACGACTTTGATGTTGTGATCATTGGAGCAGGTGGCGCAGGTTTGCGTGCTGCTATTGAATCTCGTGCCAGTGGCTTAAGAACTGCAATTATTTGTAAATCACTTTTTGGTAAAGCTCACACCGTTATGGCAGAAGGCGGCATTGCTGCCTCAATGGGAAATGTTAACTCAAATGACAACTGGCAGGTACATTTTCGTGACACCATGCGCGGTGGAAAGTTTCAAAATCATTGGAGAATGGCTGAACTTCATGCTAAAGAAGCCCCTGATCGAGTTTGGGAATTAGAAACTTATGGTGCTCTATTTGATCGAACCCCAGATGGAAAAATCAGTCAAAGAAACTTTGGTGGACACGAATATCCTCGCCTAGCTCACGTTGGTGATCGCACAGGTTTGGAACTAATTAGAACTTTGCAACAAAAGATTGTTTCTTTGCAACAAGAAGACTTCAAAGAGTCTGGTGACTACGAGTCAAGAATTAAAGTTTTTGCTGAATTAACTGTCACCGAAATCCTTAAAACTGACGACAAGGTTTCCGGAGTATTGGGCTACTGGCGTGAAAATGGAAAATTTGTAATGTTTCAAGCCCCAGCAGTTGTGTTAGCAACTGGTGGAATTGGTAAATCTTTCAAAGTTACTTCCAATTCATGGGAAGGAACCGGAGATGGTCACGCTTTGGCTCTGAAAGCTGGCGGAAATTTGATGCACATGGAATTTGTGCAATTTCATCCCACCGGCATGGTTTGGCCACCAAGTGTTAAAGGAATTTTGGTAACCGAATCAGTTCGTGGTGATGGTGGAGTTTTACAGAATTCTGAAGGCAAAAGATTTATGTTCAATTACATTCCTGCCATATTCAAAGATAAATATGCTGAAACTGAAGCTGAAGCAGATGGTTGGTATGAGAACCCTGATTCAAATAGAAGACCACCAGAATTATTACCTCGAGATGAAGTTGCTCGTGCTATTAACTCTGAAGTAAAAGCAGGTAGAGGATCTCCTCATGGAGGAGTTTTCTTAGATGTCTCAACACGTTTGAAACCAGAAGTTATCAAGAAAAGATTGCCTTCAATGTGGCACCAATTCAAAGAATTAGCTGATGTTGATATCACAAAACAATCAATGGAAGTCGGGCCAACTTGCCACTACGTAATGGGTGGAGTTCAAGTAGATCCTGATACTGGTGCAGCAATTGGAGTGACCGGATTATTTGCAGCTGGTGAAGTAGCTGGAGGCATGCACGGTTCAAATCGTTTAGGTGGAAATTCACTTTCAGATCTATTAGTTTTTGGTCGCAGAGCAGGAGTTGGTGCTAGTACTTACGTTAAATCACTGTCCACTAAACCAAAAGTTAATGAAACACATCTAGAAAAAGCTTTAAATTCAGCCCTTGCTCCATTTAATGGCACCAGTAACGAAAATCCATTTGCGGTACACCAAGATCTACAACAAGTAATGAATGATTTAGTAGGAATTATTCGTGATGGTAATGAAATGCGTGAAGCCATTACAAAACTTGAAGATTTAAAGAAGCGTGCTAAAAATGTAACAGTGCAAGGTGAAAGACAATTTAATCCTGGTTGGCATTTATCACTTGATCTGGAAAACATGTTGTTGGTAAGTGAATCAATAGCCAAGAGTGCATTAGTAAGAGAGGAATCTCGCGGTGGTCACACCAGAAACGATTTCCCGACCATGGACAAAAATTGGAGACCAAAACACGTTATTACTTCCTGGAACGGCAGCAGTGTTGACACCAAAATTGAATCAATTCCGCCAATGCCCAAGGAATTAGCTGGATTGTTTGAAGAGGAAGAATTAAGTAAATATTTGTTACCAGAAGAATTAGTACAACTTGGAATGGGAGCATAACTAATGGGTTATCTAGCGAAATTACGAGTTTGGCGCGGCAATAAGGAAAGAGGAGAATTAGTTAACTACAACGTAGAGGTAAGTGAAGGCGAAGTTCTACTTGATGTAATTCATCGTTTACAAGCAACTGATAGTCCAGATTTAGCTGTGCGATGGAACTGCAAAGCCGGAAAATGTGGATCGTGCAGTGCTGAAATTAATGGTAAACCAAGTTTGATGTGTATGACGCGAATGAATACTTTCAATGAAGAAGATGAAGTTACTGTTACTCCCCTAAGAGCATTTCCAGTTATCAAAGATCTAGTCACAGATGTTTCCTTTAACTACATAAAAGCTCGCCAAGTTCCAGCATTTAAGGGCCCTGAGAACTTAAGGCTAGGTGAATACCGCATGAAGCAAGTTGATGTGGAGAGAAGCCAAGAATTCAGAAAATGTATTGAATGTTTCCTCTGCCAAGACGTTTGTCACGTTGTTCGTGATCACGAAGAAAACAAAGAAAGCTTTGCTGGTCCAAGATTCTTCATTCGCCTCGCAGAATTAGATATGCATCCATTAGATGAATTAGATAGAAAACGTGAAGCTCAAGAATCTCATGGTTTGGGAATGTGTAACATCACTAAATGTTGTACCCAAGTTTGTCCTGAACACATCAAGATTACTGACAATGCGATCATTCCAATGAAAGAACGTGTGGTTGATACTAAATATGATCCATTAGTTTGGTTGGGTAAGACAATTACCCGCCGCAAATAACTAAAGTTTAAAAACCCACTTTTTCATAAACACTTTTCAATGTTGCGGCCGCAACTTTCTCTGCCTTTTCAGCACCAGCATTCATTAAAGAATTTAACTGATTTTCATCAGCCAATAAAGTCATAGTCTTTTCCCTAAACGGTTTAATAATCTTTTCCACTACTAATTCCCCTGTATAAATCTTTAAGTCTCCATAACCTTTATTTGTAAATTGAGACTCAATAGTTGCCATGTCTTCATTTGTTACAGCTTTAATAATGCTCAATAAATTTGAAACACCTGGTTTATTGGCTGGATCATATATAATTTCTTTACCGCTGTCTGTTAGAGCGGTTTTAAATTTTTTCATCACCACATCTGGTTCATCCAAGATAAAAACGCATCCTTGTGGAGAAGATTTACTCATCTTGGCAGTTGGGTCTTGCAAATCAAGAATTTTGGCAGATTCTTTAACAATGAAAGCTTCTGGAACCACAAAGGTTTTACCAAATTGATTATTAAATCGAATAGCTAAGTCTCTAGTTAATTCCAAATGTTGTCTTTGATCTTCGCCAACTGGAACACTTTGTGCCTGGTAAAGCAAAATGTCAGCAGCTTGTAAAATTGGATAGGTAAATAAACCAACAGATGATCTTTCTTGTCCACCCTTTTGTGTTTTGTCTTTAAATTGTGTCATTCTGCCTGCTTCACCAAAACCAGTGAAACAACTTAAAACCCAAGCTAGTTGAGCATGCTGTGGCACTTGGCTTTGCACAAATATTGTGCTTTTCAAGGAATCAATTCCAACAGCTAATAGTTGTGCAAATGATGACAGTGTTCTTTTCTTTAAAATTTTTGGATCAAATTCAGAAGTTATGGCGTGTAAGTCCACCACTGCATAAAAGCAATCGTGAGTTTCTTGCATTTGAACCCACTGGCGCAAAGCGCCAAAATAATTACCTATGTGAAAGGAGTCGGCCGTTGGTTGAATTCCTGATAGAACACTTGGTTTCCCCATATTATCTATTGTCCACTATAGGGACTGTTGATATGCGTGGGGCGAGATAATTGGTTTCATGTCTTCTGTTTTCTTCAATCTTGTGGGATTATTCTTGAAAACGTCAGCCCGAATTCCAATTTTGGGTCTGACACTTGCAAAACAAAGGGAGTGAAATGTCGAACAAAACAAGTTCGGGCGGTTTAAAGACTGGAGCAATTGGTCTTTATGCAGTTCTTTTCATGGCGATCGCAAATGCTGCACCAATCACTGCAATGAGCTTCAACGTTCCAATTGCAATTGGTTATGGTAACGGAATTGGCGCATCGGCTGGTTATCTTTTTGCCACAATTGTGTTAACTATTTTCACAATTGGTTTCGTGGCAATGGCCAGATATATTACAACTGCTGGAACTTTCTATGGATTCATTAGCCATGGTTTAGGTCAAGTAACCGGTATGGCAATGGGTCTACTCGCAACAGTTGCTTATGTAATTTTTGAAGGCGCCATTATTGGTGGCTTTTCTTATTTTGCATCAGACACAATTAATTCCTTATTCGGAATTTCTATTAATTGGCTAATTATTGCAATTCTAGGAATGCTATTAATTTGGGTGCTGACTTATTTTGACATCCGCTTAACTGCAGTTGTGCTGAGTGTGACCTTAGTTTGTGAAGTCTTAATACTTGGTGCACTAGGTTTGTCCGTTTTGTTTAAAGGCGGCGGCCCTGATGGCTTAATGTTCAACGAAATTGTCCCAATTCTTCCGGGGTTTGCAAACCTTGAAGCTGGTGCATTCGGAACAGGTGTTGCGCAAGGAACTGCAGCAGTTGGGTTGTTCTTCGCATTTTGGTCTTGGGTTGGATACGAAACAACCGCTGTTTACGGCGAAGAGTCTCGCGATCCAAAAACAATCATTCCTAAAGCAACTCTGATTGCCGTTGTTGGATTAGGACTTTTCTATACATTCCTTTCCTGGATGGTTGTTGCTGGAACAGGTGCTAAAGCTGCAGTTGAAGTTTCTGCAGGTGCAGCGCCAGTGGACTTATGGCTTAACTTAGTTAAATCTAATTTAGGTTCAGGTACTGTTCCGGTCTACAGATTGCTACTTGTAGTTGGTTCATTTGCTTGCGCTATGGCATTTCATAACGCTGCATCCAGATACCTCTATGCGTTAGGAAGAGAACTTCCTAGTGGAAAGATTCGTAACAGCATAGGCACTACTCACCCAGATCACCAATCTCCAGTTGCAGCATCAACAGTTGTTACTGCACTGAACGTATTGATGGTTGTTAGCTTTGCGTTCTTTACAAATGTTTACATTGAAGGCGTAGCCACACCTGCCTTAATTCCTTATGTAAATATTTATGGAGTTCCTTCATTAGTAGGTACTGCGATGATTTTGATCGTGCAAACAGTGTGTTCATTCGCTGTTGTTTCATATTTCTGGATTAAGAAAGTTCATACCGGAAACGTGGTAACTACACTTATTGCTCCACTACTTGGTGCAGCAGGAATGTTGTACGCACTTTACTTACTAGTAACTAACCTAACTTTCGCTGCAGGACTTGCATCCGGAAGTTTGACAGTTAAGTTGTTACCTTGGTACGTCATCGTGACATTCTTACTAGGTATTGGTTATGCCCTTTGGTTGAAATCCAAACATCCTTCAGTGTTTGCTGAAGTGGGCAGAACAGTATTTAAAGAATCACACGAAAGATAAACCAACTAGGGGTGGGTGTAAGGATATTTCTTACACCCACCTTCTGTTTTATGCGAAAGGGCTTTTGAGTTGCCTAAAGTAACGCGTATGGAAATTGATCTTTCGCTAGCAAAACAAATTACTGAAAAATGTGTTGATCAGGCTAAATCAATAAATGTATTAATGTCGGTTGCCGTTGTTGATATGGGCGGAAATCTTATTTCATTTGCACGCATGGATGATGCCGAAATTGCTGGGCAAACCCTAGCCATAGATAAAGCATTCACAAGTGTTTCAAACAGAATTGCTACTAAAGAATTAGCTGATTTAGTGAAACCTGGTGGTGACTTAATTGGATTAAATTCAGGTGATCACGGGCGATATATAGTTTTTGGTGGCGGAGTTCCTTGTTGGGATCAAGATAAAGTTGTTGGGGCAATAGGTGTTAGTGGTGGAACAAGTATTCAAGATCATGAAATTGCTTTAGTTGGGTTAAAGGTCTTTACCGACGCACTTAAATCTACCTAATAACGCAAGGAATTTTTAAGGTTCAATTCGACTTACTTTGACACGTGAAATTCGTCGCACATCCATGCTTAAGATTTCAAACACGCATTGTTCAGCAATGATTGATTTTCCTACTGCTGGAAGGGTCCCAAGTTTAGAGATAACAAAACCAGCTACTGTTTCATATGGTCCTTCAGGCAAATGAATATGTGTTGAGTCTGCAAAATCATCAAGATTCATCAAACCCTCAACTTCCACCTCACCGTGGAAATCTAAATCACTTACTTCATTTTCTGGTTCATCATCTTCATGTCTAATATCACCAATTAGTTCTTCAACTAAATCATCCAAAGTCACAATTCCTGCAGTGCCACCATATTCATCAGCAACGATCAATAGATGTTGATTTCCATTTCTCATTTGCGCTAAAGCGCTTAATACTGAGGTAGTACCCGGAATTGACTCCACCGCAATTGCGATATCTCTTAATTGTTTATTTGATTTTCGTGCCTCTAATGAAAGTAATTGACGAACGTGAACAAAGCCCAGAACTTCATCAGCAGTTTTATTCATAACTGGGTACTTAGTATGAGGAAGTTTTTCAACAACCAAAGCTGCTTCTGGAATAGTTGAATCTGCGTCAAGAAATTCAACTTCGGTTCTAGGAGTCATTACTTCTCGTATTTCACGATCATCTGCTTCGAATACGTCATCAATTAATGCGCGTTCGTTATCACTTAGCTCCTCGTGTCCTGCTACTAAATCTCTTAAATCTTCGCCACTTAATTCTTGGCGACTTGCACTTGGATCTCCGCCCAGTAATCTGACTATTATGTTTGTGGAACGGCTCAACAGCCAAATAAAAGGTCTAGTAATTCTTGCTAGAAAATCAATTGGATAAGCGGCAAAAAGTGCCCAACTTTCAGAATTTTGTAAAGCTAATCTTTTTGGTACTAGTTCCCCAAAAACGAGTGAGAAATAAGCAATAAATAAGGTGATCAAAATAAATGCGATCACAGATACAAAAGATTCTGGAAAAAATTTATCTAAAACTGGTGATAACACCGGAGTTAAACTTGAGGCACCAAATCCTGCTCCAATAAAACCAGCCACAGTGACACCTACTTGCACAGAGGCTAAGAATCTGTTGGGGTGATCATGTAAATCTTTTAAAAGTTTGCCACGTCTTCCTTTAGATTCAGCAATTCTTTTGACTTGTGATTCTCGTAACGAAACAAGTGCTATTTCTGCTGCAGCAAAGAATCCACCGATCAGGATGAAAAGCAGAACAATTAGGGCACTGACCCAAGTACTCATATATTAAAGATGCTACTCAATCAGTTCGTAGCTGTTAAAGGCTTGAGTCTAGTTGGCGCTTAATTCCAGCCAAATAATCCTCGGTTGTTGCCCAGGCTTGATTTTTACTGATCAAACTGGCTAAATCTTTAGTCATTAAACCTGATTCAACAGTTTTAATGCAAGCCTCTTCAAGTTTTCTAGCAAACCCAATAAGTTCAGTATTGTTATCTAATTTACCTCGATGAACTAATCCACCAGTCCAGGCAAAAATTGAAGCAATTGGATTTGTTGAAGTTGGTTCACCTTTTTGATGTTGACGATAATGTCGAGTAACTGTTCCATGAGCTGCCTCTGATTCAACAATTTTGCCATCTGGTGTCATTAACACACTGGTCATCAATCCAAGAGAGCCAAATCCTTGGGCAACGGTGTCACTTTGCACATCACCGTCATAATTCTTGCAAGCCCACACATACCCGCCTTCCCACTTCAAAGCTGAGGCAACCATGTCATCAATTAATCTATGCTCGTAAGTTAAACCTTTTGCATCAAATTGGGTTTTGAATTCTTTCTCATAAATGTCTTGAAAAATATCTTTGAAACGGCCATCGTAAGCTTTCAAGATGGTGTTCTTAGTTGATAAATAAACTGGATAATTTCTATTTAAACCATAATTTAATGATGCTCGTGCAAAGTCTTTAATGCTTTCATCAAAGTTATACATTCCCATTGCCACACCTGAATCGGTGAAATCAGCAACTTGGAATTCCATTGGGCTGGATCCGTCTGCAGGTTGGAAAGTCATGGTCACTTTTCCAGGACCTGGAACTAGAAAATCAGTTGCTTTGTATTGATCTCCATGAGCATGACGACCAATAATTATTGGTTTAGTCCAGGAAGGAACTAAACGCGGAATATTACTAATAATGATTGGTTCACGGAAAATAACTCCACCTAAAATATTTCGGATAGTTCCATTGGGGGACTTCCACATCTTTTTCAAACCAAATTCTTTAACTCTGGCTTCATCAGGAGTGATTGTTGCGCACTTAACTCCTACGCCGTGTTTCTTAATAGCGTTAGCAGAATCTATTGTTACTTGATCATCTGTTTTGTCGCGGTTTTCAATGCTTAAATCGTAATATTCAAGGTTGACATCAAGGTAGGGCAAAATTAATTCATCTTTGATGAATTGCCAAATGATGCGAGTCATTTCATCGCCATCAAGTTCAACTACAGGATTTGCTACCTTAATTTTTGACAATTTTATCCTTTTTTACAGATCTTTTACGTCGGCTTGTTTTGCTCTTACTGCTTCAGCAGCAGTCTTAAGTGCTGTGGTTTCTTCTGCTGTTAATTTGGTTTCAACAACTTTGTTAATTCCTTTTGATCCAATTTCTGCTTCTACACCTAAATAAACTCCGCTAATTCCATATTCGCCATCAACCCAGGCACAAACTGGCATTACTTGACCGGAGTTAGTAGCAACTGCTTTTGCCATTTGAGCTGCAGCTGCAGAGGGTGCGTAATAAGCAGAACCAGTTTTAAGTAGTGCCACGACTTCTGCCCCACCGTTTCTGGTTCGATCTACTAAGGCATCAATATCTGCTTTCGACAAAACTTCACTTAAAGCTTTACCTTTGACACTTGATTGACTTGGTACTGGAACCATGGTTTCACCATGAGATCCCAGTGTTAATGTTTTTACTTCACTGACGTCAGAACCTGTTTTTTCTGCAACAAAGTTTGTAAATCTTGCGGTATCAAGCATTCCAGCTTGTCCCATAACTCTATTTTTGGGAAACCCTGTTGCTAATTGAGCAAGGGCTGTCATTTCATCAAGAGGATTTGAAACAACAATTACTACTGAATCAGGTGCATGCTTGGCAATGTTTTCTGAAACTTGGCGAACGATTTTGGCATTTGTTTCAATTAAATCCATACGACTCATACCTGGTTTTCTTGGTAAACCAGCAGTGATTACCACGATGCCACAACCTTTGATAGCTTCATAACCTGAACCATCTAAACCTGTGGTTTGGCCAACAATTTTTGTTTCAAAATTTTGAATTGGTCTTGATTGATTCATATCAAGAGCTAAGCCTTCAGCTTTTCCTTCAACTACATCTGTTAAAACAACAGTTTCGAAAATGTCATATTCAGCTAAACGCATAGCAGTGGTTGAACCATAAAAACCTGCTCCGATGACAGCAACTTTACCTGATCTGCTCACGATGTTTTCAGAACCTTTCAAATTAAATTGGAGAGTTAATTCTTACTTCCTATTACTCAAATTCTAGTCAAATACGTAAACTTGGGGTTAAGAGGGCACAACTATAGAAAGAATTAAAAGCAAAAATGAAAAACTAGCCAGCACCACAACATCTATCCACTTAGTCCTGACGTAAAGCCAACCAAGTGTGAATCTTGGCAGTGAGGCACGCAAAACTGCGGCAACTGAGACACCTAGAGAAAAAATCAAAGCTCCAACTCGAAAGTTTATTTGTGTTGCCAGCACTATTCCAATAGTGGTGATAATTAATGGAATAAGTGTGGGCCATTGTCTGCGAATTAATTTTTGCCAACGACCAATTTGCTTAGGGTTTTCATTAATTGAAACTGCACGCAATGCTCTTAACTCAGGATTTGGTTGAGGAGTGGTTGCGCTCATGAGTAAAAGTTTACCTTAAGTCACTTGCTAGATAGACAGCCAAGAGCATGAGGCCTGCACCACTTATGAGTGCCCATCCCACATTTATGTTCGCATTAGGCAAAATCACATCTAAAGCGATTGAAGTAATTAATTGTCCAGCAACACTTGCTAACCCAAAAAGTAAAACACCTAGTGTTCTAATTGTTGCTGCTGCTAAGAAAACAACCACAGCGCCTAATAACCCTGCTGAATATAACCACCACTGACTTGGCCAAGTGGACCAATTCTTACCAAATAAATTCATGACCAAAAGCGCAATAGATACTGCAATCATCGACATGGGAAAGTTTATAAAAGTTGAAACTTGGGAATTTGATGCGTTAGTTACTCGACCATTTAATGCAAATTGAACGGTCACCGCTAAACCTGCCACCACCACTGCTGCAATAGGGATCCAAAGTATTTCGCCTTTAAAGTCAGATACAGATAGCAGAACTGCTGCAATTCCTAGCAGGACTGCAATTAATCTTCTAAAAGTAATTTTCTTTTTACTTCCAGAACTAAATCCAAATTTATCCACCACAATGCCACTGACATTTTGTGATGCAACCAATACCACTGTAAATAAACCTGTACCGATAATGCTGACCGTACTTGACGCTGTTGAGATATAAACCCCACCAGCTACCCCACCCAGCAATTGCCATTTAGCAAACTTTCCAGAAATCACAGCTTTAAAAAGTTGCTTACCTTTTTTTCTAACTTCAGGGTTAAATAGAAATAGGCCTGTACAAATTGCACCGCCGATGTTAGAAATTAACGCAGCCATAATTCCATCGTTTAGTTCATGGGCTAATTGACCACTAATACTTGCTTGTAAAGTTGCCGCAATACCTGCAATAAATGCCAAAGTTATTGAAATAGGAACGCTAGCTTTTTCAATGAGAAAAATGTCTAACCCCTGTCAAATACATGGTGATTCCAGCTTTCTTGGCTAAAGAAATTATTTCCTCATCGTTTTTAGATCCACCTGGTTGAACTACCGCGGTTACCCCTGCATTAATTAAAATTTGTAATGCATCAGGAAATGGAAAATATGCGTCGGATGCGGCAACGCTATTTTTTGCGTTCTCAACACCTGCTCTGTTAACAGCTAATTGGGCTGCATCGACTCTGTTAACCTGGCCCATTCCCAAACCAACAGTCGATCCATTTTTAGCTAACACAATTGCGTTTGATTTTGGTGCCCGCACACATCGCCAAGCAAATTCTAAGTCAGTTAAAACTTCATCATTTAACTTTGCACCTGCTACTAATTTCCATGCTGCAGGATCATCACCTGTTGCTTCGACGTCATCAACACTTTGCATTAAAACTCCACCAGAAATTGTGCGCCATTCCACGCGATGTCCCATGTGAGGTCCTGCAAGTTGCAAAATTCTTAAGTTTGGTTTTTCTTGCAATACTTTTAAAGCTTCTTCGTCAAAAGCAGGTGCAACAATAACTTCAGTAAAAACTTCATTCACTAACTGAGCAGTTTCTTTGTCCACTTTTCTATTGGTTGCAACTACTGCACCATAAGCAGAAACCTTGTCGGCAGCTAATGCTTTTCGATAGGCAGTGCTTAAGTCTTTTCCAATAGCGATTCCACAAGGATTTGTGTGTTTGATAATTGCCACACATGGTTCAACGTGATCAAAAACTGCAGCTCTGGCACTATCGGCGTCAACATAATTGTTGTAAGACATTTCTTTGCCTGCTAATTGTTTTGCCTGTGCAATTCCTTTTTCAGAACTAACCCCTCGATAAAGCGCAGCACTTTGATGCGGGTTCTCTCCGTAACGAAGTATTTGTGATCTGTTAAATGATGCACCAACCCAAACAGGTGAGTCTTGCTCTGGTGTGGACTTTCTAGAAATCCATCTGGCAATCAAGGTGTCATAGGTGGCGGTGTGTGCAAAAGCTTGCGCAGCCCAGGTAATTCTTAAGTTTCTAGATATGCCATTTTTTAAATTACCAATCAAAGTTAAGTAATCACTTGGTGAAACTAATACAGAAACATTTTCAAAGTTCTTGGCTGCTGCCCTAATTAAGGCTGCTCCTCCGATATCAATTTGTTCCATACATTCATCAAAATCTGCACCAGATGAAACTGTGTCTGCAAAGGGATAAAGATTTACCACAACTAAATCAAATGGTTTTATATTTAATTGGGTTAAGGAATTTTTATGCTCAGTTTTCTTGGGATCTGCCAGGATTCCTGCATGAATTTGTGGGTGAAGAGTTTTAACTCTGCCATCAAGTATTTCTGGAAAATTTGTAACTTCAGAAACTTTTGTTACTGGAATATTTAATTCAGCAATGAAAGTGGCGGTTGCTCCGGTTGAAACGATTTCCACACCAGATTCGTTCAGTGCTTGTGCTAATTGTGCTAAACCATCTTTGTTCGAAACACTAATTAGAGCTCTCTTAATTGTTGTTTCACTCATTTTATTTCTAGAGCCCCTTCTCAAATCTTGCTTTGAGCCTAGTCAAATGGCTCTAAAAATAGTGCTGGTCTATCGCTTGATGTGCCTGCAAACTCACAAATTAAACTTCCTAGAGTTCTTTTTCGCTTGATAGTTGTTTTTTCTTTTTACGTCGATATCTCCAAGAAAGTACCAAAACAATTATTATTATTTCTCCGATTAAAAACCAGGTCATATTTCGTTGAAATATTTCTTTAGGGCTAACTCCAAAATTTAGTAACAAATTATTACCTAACGATCCAGAGCTTAAGTAACCTAACAAGCTCAATATTGTTGAAGTTCCCAAAGCAACAAAGAAAGCATTGACTAGCCAAAAAGATATTTTTTCATTTCGAGTAGATAGTGCCATAATTACTCCCATAAAAATTGGAATAATAATTAGGAATTTTGTCCAAGTAGGCAATTCAGTTGGAATTAACCCAAACCAAGGCCAAGCTGGTAATTGTGAAATGTTTGCCTCAGTTAAGGAAATACTTGAACCAGCACCTAGTGAAACCGTAGCTTTAGTCAACCAAGCCCATGACCACAAAATAAAATTCGGGATCCAACCAATACCTGAAATTACCACCGCAACAATGGCTACTACCCCACCCAATAAGGAAGATTGAACCAGCAACATATTTTCATAATTAAACCCAATAGCAATAGCAACAATCACAAATCCGATAAAAAAAGTAAACAGAATAAATCGTAAAATAGACTTAAGAATTTGTTTTATAAATTCATCCAGATCATCAAATATTAATGACCAAGTTCCACCCACTGTGCCCACTGCATAAATTGACATAGAAACCACCATGATGGTTGGCTTGATCATTACTTCAAACCAATTGATGTTTAGTGGATCTACAAATTGTCTTAAAAGTACGATGACTCCACAATATGAAATTGAGGCAATTGAAACGACCAATAAAGAAATGAAGGTTGGTCGTTTCATTTCGTCGTGTAACGCGGATCTAATTGCCCACCTAGAAGATCTATATAACGAAAGTAGCGTTATTAAAATGAAGCCCAAAAATGGCAAAGAAAGCACTGTGGAATTAATAACAATGGGAACACCTTGCATTGCTAAATAACCCCACACCACAACTTTGAAAGCATTTGAAATTGATGTTGAGCTATCTCCTGCCAAAATCCAGGTAGTAAAAATAAGAATTACTGATAAACCAAAAGTTATGAGAAACGTCCACAGTGTTACTAAAAGTCCAGCGATAACAACGCTATGGCGTTGAACTGGAGTATCGGTCACAAATTTATTTTATTGCGGCGCGTAACAAAAGTGCTGTTTCACTTGGAGTTTTACCAACTTTTACTCCGGCTTTCTCTAATGCAACTTTCTTTGCTTCAGCAGTTCCACTTGAACCTGAGACAATTGCCCCTGCATGTCCCATGGTTTTACCTTCGGGAGCGGTGAAGCCTGCCACGTAGGCAACTACTGGTTTCTTGATATTTGCTTTGATAAATTCAGCTGCTTTTTCTTCTGCGTCTCCGCCAATTTCACCAATCATCACAATTGCTTTTGTATCTGGATCATTTTCAAATTCTCTTAAAGCATCAATATGGGTTGTACCAATAATTGGATCCCCACCAATACCTATTGCTGTAGTAAAACCAAGATCTCTTAATTCATACATCATTTGATAGGTAAGTGTTCCTGATTTGGAAACTAATCCAATTGAACCTTTTGTGGTTATGTCTGCTGGAATGATTCCAGCGTTACTTAATCCTGGAGAAATAATTCCTGGGCAGTTTGGTCCAATAATTCTGGTCCTACCAGATTTTTGTGCGTAGGTGAAGAAATGTGCGGTGTCATGCACTGGGATACCTTCTGTAATCACAACAACTAAGGGCATAACTGCATCTACTGATTCCACCACTGCTGCTTTAGCAAATTTTGGTGGCACAAAAACTACAGAAACATTTGCACCAGTTGCTGCCATTGCTTCTTGAACTGAATTAAATACTGGAACGTTTTGTCCAGCAACTTCTAAACTTTGTCCACCTTTACCTGGAGTTACCCCACCAACAATTTTGGTACCAGATTTAATCATTCTTTCGGTGTGCTTTTTTCCTTCTGAACCAGTCATGCCTTGCACGATGACTTTGCTATTTTCGTTTAATAGAATTGCCATTATTTAACACCTGCCGCTAATTGAGCTGCTCGAGCTGCAGCGTTATCCATGGTGTCAACTATTTCAACATTTTCAGGTTTTGCTTCTTTTAAGATTCTGATACCTTCTTCGGCGTTATTGCCATCTAATCGAACCACAATTGGTCTTTGAACATAATTTGATCCTGATTTTAAAATTTCAATTGCCTGGATAATTCCATTTGCTACTTCATCACAAGCGGTTATCCCACCAAATACGTTAACAAAAACTGATTTAACTGCAGGGTCAGACAAAATAATTCCTAAACCATCAGCCATAACTTGGGCAGATGCACCACCACCAATGTCTAGGAAGTTTGCTGGTTTTATGCCACCAAATTTTTCTCCGGCATATGCCACCACATCAAGGGTGCTCATTACTAATCCGGCACCATTGCCGATGATTCCTACGCTGCCATCAAGTTTCACATAATTTAAATCTTTTGCTTTAGCTGCGGTCTCTAGGGGGTCAACATTTTCGGTGTCGACAAAGTTTTCGTTTTCAGCATGTCTAAAATTTGCATTTTCATCTAATGTGACTTTGCCATCTAATGCCACAATTCGATCATCGTTAGTTCTAACAAGTGGATTTACTTCTACCAATGTTGCATCTGTGGCAACAAAAAGTTTCCACATTTTTTCAATCAACACCGCAACATCTTTTTGTACTTCCGTAGGAATACCTGCAGCTACAGATATTTCTAATGCTTTGTTGTTGTCAACACCTGTGAGTGGATCAATTTTTATCATGGCTAATTTTTCAGGAGTGCTGGCAGCAACTTCTTCAATATCCATTCCGCCTGCAACACTTGCCATTGAAAGAAATGTTCTATTTGTTCTATCTAGTAAAAATGATACGTAATATTCTTCTTTAATATCTTCTGCCGGAGTTATTAATATTTTTTTAACTATGTGGCCTTTTATATCAAGACCTAAAATGTTTTTGGCTTTTTCTAAAGCTTCAGCTGCATTATTGGCTAATTTAACGCCACCAGCTTTGCCACGTCCCCCAGTTTTAACTTGGGCTTTCACCACAACTGCGCAATTAAATTCTGCTGCTGCTTTTTGAGCATCCGCTGGGGTGCTCACAACTTTTCCTACTTGTGTGGTTACCCCGTGGGTAGCAAAAAGTTCTTTTGCTTGGTATTCATAAAGATCCACTTTTGTGACTTTCCCCTTATAGAAATCAAATCAACATTCAACAATTCTTCCTAAGCCTATTCACCCACACTTTTTGTTCTGACTTTGAGTCAAATGCCATAAATCACTAACCCACCTGAGTGTTACTGGTGTGACATCGGGCAAGGTTGGGAACAAGATGATCAAAGTTATAGCACCGAATAATCGCTGGATTTCAGGCTCGATCCTGGTCGTGGCGATTGGTTTAACAATTGCGTTGGCTTTGCCATCCAATTTTTCTGGCTCATCTGATCCCGTTGTTGTTGCCGATGCTCCTCAAGAGTTAACGGTGGCTAATCAAGATGTTGGAGCAGCTGATTTACCAATTGTGAAAGTTCCAGTAGCTGCAAATTTAGGAGCTCCTGGTACTGAAGAAAAAATTCAAAAGTTTAAGGCCCAAGCTGCAAACATTGCGGCGCAAGAAGTTGCACGCATTGCTGCTGAAAAAGAAAAGAAAGCTGCAGAACGAAGAGCACTAAGAGCTAAGTACACAGTTAATCCTGCACGTGCTCGTATTTCGGTTGGTTATGCCCGAAAAGGCAGAATTTGGGAATTAGGTTGGCACACCGGAATAGATTTCAACGGTGATTATGGTGATCCTGTTTACGCTGCCAGAGTGGGCAAAGTAATTTTTACCGGTTGGCGCGGTGCATATGGTCGAACAGTTGAAATAAGACATTTAGATGGTGTTGTAACAAGGTATGCCCATTTATCTCGAACCAGAGTTGAAGTGGGACAAGAAGTAGATGTGGGAGAAAGAATTGGAAACATTGGTGCCACCGGAAACGCTTTTGGTGCACATCTACATTTTGAAACATTGGTTAACGGACAATACAAAAATCCTGGTATTTGGTTATGGGGCAACGATTAATTAAAGTTTTTCTACCGGTGCGTATCTAAGTAGTAAACGTTTAACGCCATGAGATCCAAAATCAATAGTGGCCTCCGCGTTTTCACCACTTCCGGCTGTTTCTGTCACTGTGCCCAAACCAAATCTTTCATGTAAAACTTTGTCAGCCACATTAAGAATTAAATATTGCCTAGGTTCTTTTGGTTTACTTGCCCTAGACATCGCAGGTGCTGCACCAAAACCACCAGCTGAAACTGGTTGATTCATTGGTTCAAGTCTTTGCCAACTAATAAGTGAAGCTGGAATTTCATCTAAGAATCTAGAACTGGGGTTATAAGAAGGTGCACCCCAGACAGATCTTGTCACCGATCTGGTTACATAAAGTCTTTCTCTTGCCCTTGTGATTCCCACGTAAGCCAGTCTTCGTTCTTCTGCTAACTCTTTTTCACTAGTTTGTGATCTGGCATGAGGAAAAATTCCTTCCTCCATGCCAGTTAAAAATGTGATGGGAAATTCCAAACCTTTAGCGGTGTGCAAAGTCATTAAAGTGATTAATCCTTCTTCATTTCCTGGCACATCATCAGAATCAGCCACTAATGAAACATGTTCAAGAAATTGTGCTAAACCATTTTCCCCGGCACTATGACTTGCTTCAAATTCTCTAGCCACAGATTCAAGTTCCGTTAAATTCTCCACACGACCTTGATCTTGCGCGTCATCTGAGTTGAACAGAATTTCTAAATAACCCGTTTTCTCTAACACCGCATGAACAATTTCAGATGGTTTAGTGTCCGCTAAAAACATATCTCTAAAATTTTGCATCATCTCAGCAAATTCCACTAAAGACGAACTAGCTTTGGTGCTTAGCTCTGTAATGCTTGCTGCTTGCTGAATTGCTTGACCGTAACTTAATTTATTTTTTCGGGCAAAATTATCAATAACATCTTCTGCTTTATCACCAATTCCTCTTTTAGGAACGTTTATTATTCTTCGCAAAGACAGTTCATCATCAAGATTAATTATTGCCCGCAAGTAAGCCAAAATGTCTTTAACTTCTTTTCTCTCATAGAATTTCAATCCACCCACAACCCGGTAGGGCACCCCAATTCTTATAAAAACTTCTTCCAAAGCTCTTGATTGATTGTTGGTTCTATAGAACACAGCGATTTGACCATATTTGTAATCATTTTCTTCTCTAAGTCTTTCAATCTCTAAGGCCACAAATGATGCTTCGTCGTGTTCATTGTCTGCGACATAACCAACAATAGGTTCGCCACTTCCTGCATCTGTCCAAAGTTTTTTTTCTCTTCTTTCAGAATTTTGGGAAATAACCGCGTTTGCAGCAGTTAAAATATTTTGGGTTGAACGATAGTTTTGTTCTAAAAGAATTGTTTTTGCCTCAGGGTAATCTCTTTCAAATTCTTCAATGTTTCTAATGGTGGCACCACGAAATGCGTAAATTGATTGATCGGCGTCTCCCACTACACAAAGCTCACCAGGTGTTAATCCTTCTTTTGCAGTTCCCACTAATTCCTTGATTAACATGTATTGGGCATGGTTTGTGTCTTGATACTCATCGACCAATATGTGTTTAAATCTGGTTCGATACTTTTGTTTTACGTCAGGAAATAGTTGTAAAACAGCAACGGTGGCACCAATTAGATCATCAAAATCAAAAGCATTTGCACGAGTGAGCCTTCGATCATAATCACCATAAACTTGGGCAACAAGTTTTTCTTGCTCAGTTTCAGCTTTACTCATATATGTTTCGTGGTCAATTAATTCACTTTTCAAAGTAGAAATTTGGTTCGCAATTGATCTGGGACTTAGCGCTTTTGAATTAATATCCAAACTGGCTGCAACCATTGTGATTAAACGCAGTGAATCAGAGGAATCATAAATAGAAAAATTTGTGGTTCTACCTAGCCGAGTGGCTTCTCCTCGCAAGATTCTGACGCAGGCAGAGTGAAAAGTGGAAACCCACATATTCCTGGCTGGAGCACCAACTAATTCGGTGACTCTTTCTTTCATCTCCCCTGCTGCTTTGTTGGTGAAAGTAATAGCCAATATTTCGTGTGGGGCAACTCCGCGATCACTCATCAAATAAGCGATGCGTCTAGTCAGCACTCTGGTTTTACCCGAGCCAGCTCCTGCCACAATTAACAGTGGTGAAACTTCATGAGTAACCGCTGCTCGTTGCTGAGGATTTAAATCATCTAACGCCGATTGATTAACAGACACTGCCTAAGTCTAAGTTGTTACCTATGACTTCACCTGTTCTAACACCACTGGAACTACCTAAATCTGGTTCCAAAGTTTTAGTGATCACTGCACATCCTGACGATGTTGATTTTGGCGCTGGTGGAACTGTTGCAACTCTGACAAAACTAGGTGTGGAAGTTACTTATTGCATCACCACAGATGGCCATCAAGGTGGCGAAGATGAATCAATAAGTAGAGAAGAAATGAGAAAGATCAGAAGAGTTGAACAAAGTGCAGCCGGAAAAATACTAGGTGTTAACAACATTCACTATTTAGGAAAAGATGATGGTTCAATTGTGCCAAGTATTTCCTTAAGAGAAGAATTTGTGCGAGTAATTCGTTTGGTTAAACCCGATATTTTGATCACCCAATCACCCGAAAGAAATTGGGCCCGAATGCCTGCTTCTCATCCAGATCACATGGCTGTGGGGGAAGTTGCGGTGCAAGCGGTTTATCCAGACGCACGAAACCAATTTGCATTCCCACACTTACTTAAAGAAGGTTTAGAACCTTGGAGTGTGCCAAAAATTTGGGTGATGTCTCACCATTCCCCATCACATTATTTAGACGTGACCGAAAAGATTGAATTAAAATTTCAAGCATTGGAGTGTCACAAATCTCAAACCGCCCATGTCACAGATTTAAGGGAACGTGTCACCGGTTGGATGAGTATGGCTTCAAAAACAGCGAACCTGCCTGAAGGCAGATTCGCTGAAATGTTTTTTGAGGTTAACGCTTAAACAAAAATTGCAATTGCCATATTGGTGACTGTCATTGTTCCAACTAAAGTAGCTAAACCTAGAAAGTGCGCTTACACAAAGGATTTGTGAGTTATATCCATATTTGAAAAATATCTGTCTCTGATAGATTCTGAGTTATGAAAACACGCAATACCCTAATTACCGTGATGGCCAGTTCAATATTGGTCTCACTAGCAATCTTTGCCGGCCTCTGGTTTATCTCTGGTGGTTTAAGTGAAAAAGGTAAAAAAGGTATTACTGTCACCGGTTCTGCTCAAGTGGAGACAACTGCTGATACTGCCGTTTGGAATATCTACATCAACACTCAATTACCCACCATTTCTGCAGCGGTAACAAAAGTTGATGCTGACACAAAAGTTTTAACAGAATATTTAATTTCTCAAGGAATCTTAGGCAGTGAAATAACCACTTACGGGGTTTCAACCTCAACAGCATTTGAAGTAGCCAACGGAACTCAAACTTCAAACATTATTGGTTATGTTGCAAACAACACTTTAAGAATTAGAACAAAAGAAGTACAAAAAATTAAAACTGCTACGCAAAACATTGGTCAAGTGCTACAAACAGGAATCTCTGCAAGCTCAGGCAGCCCTGAATATTTCATTTCAAACTTGGCAATTTTGAGACCTAAAGTTATTGAAGAAGCTGTAGCTGATGCCAAAGCCCGTGCCACTGCGATGGTGGCCGCTATTGGTGGAACCGTAGGAGAACCAATTTCTGGATCTAGTGGTTCAGTGCAAGTAAATCCTCCTGATTCAGTTGAATCTGAATATGGAAGCTATGACACCTCAACTATTGAGAAAAGTGTTAGAGCAGTAGTAAGTGTTACTTTTAAAGTTAATTAATTTTTAACAGAATTTACAACAACTTCTATTCTCTGTAATTCTTTCAAATCGCTATAACCAGTTGTGGCCATAGCTTTTTTCAAAGCTCCCACCAAATTAAGTGTGCCAGCAGCATTGGTTGAAGGTCCAAACAAAATTTGTTCTAAAGTTCCGCTTACCCCTAATTCCACAACTTGTCCGCGAGGTAAATCTTGGTGTACTGCTTCTGATCCCCAATGTTTTCCACCACCAGGTGCGCTACTTGATCTTGCTAGAGCTGAACCAATCATCACTGCATCTGCACCCATGGCAATTGCTTTACTAATGTCACCACTCTTGCCAACTGAACCATCAGCAATTACGTGCACATATCTTCCTTCAGATTCATCTAAATATTCTCTTCGAGCTGCTGCAACATCAGCTACAGCAGTTGCCATTGGGACACGAACACCTAGAACATCAGCACTGGTATGTGCCGCACCGCCACCAAATCCAACTAATACTCCTGCTGCCCCAGTTCTCATTAAATGCAAACCTGCTTGATGAGATGCACATCCACCAACAATTACCGGCACATCAAGTTCGTAAATAAATTTTTTCAAATTTAATGGTTCATCACCTGTTGAAACATGTTCAGCACTTACTGTGGATCCCCGGATCACAAATATGTCAATGCCTGCTTCCACCACTGATTTGAAATGTTTCACAACAGCTCGCGGTGAAAGCGATGCTGCAGCCACAGCTCCAGCAGACTTAATTTGTTTAATGCGCTCTTTAATAAGTTCTGGTTTTATCGGTGCTGCATAAATTTGTTGTAAAAGTTCAATAGCTGAATTCGAATTCGATTTGGCTATTTTCTTAAATTCACTTTGAGGATCTTCATAACGAGTCCACAAGCCTTCTAAATCTAAAACAGCTAAACCGCCTAGTTGGCCATAGCTAATCGCAACTTCAGGGGAAACAACTGAATCCATGGGGGCAGCAACAATGGGGAATGCAAAATCGTAGGCGTCTATTTTCCAATTTGTGGAAACATCTTCAGGATTTCTGGTTCTTCTGGTGGGGACTAGGGCAATGTCGTCGAATGAGTATGCGATTCGACCACGCTTGGTGCCACCAATTTCAATTTCAGTCACAATGAGAGAGCCTATCTTGAGTACCGGATTTCCTCTGACTTACATAACCCTGAAACTTCAAAATATTCGCCCCTAAATAAGGCTCCAGCGAATACCTTGGGCCACCCCATGGGTGCGATTTGTGGCATTTAGCTTCAGCAAAATTTTGCGCACATGGGTTTTAACCGTGGGTACTGCAATTTTGAGTTCTTGGGCAATCCTCAGATTGCTTTTGCCTACAGATAGATAGTGCAAAATCTGCATTTCTCGATTGGTGAGAAAGGGGGAATTGCCTTTGGGTTTGATTAATTTAGATTCAACTATTTTTTGTCCCAAATCTATTTTTAGGGCTGCCAACACGATCTGAAACTCCAGATCTGTGGCGTTATTGAGCACAATTCCATCTGAAATGAGCAGGATTTCGGGTGAAAAAAATGGTTTCACCCGAGGCTGCAGCAACAAAATAACTGGAACTTTTCCAAATAAGTCGAGCAAGGTTTTTTTATTAATCACTTGAGCAAAATCTAAACTTAAAAAGACCACCTGAATTTTATTTGCCTTCAATACTTTTTTAACTTCGACTAATTCGTGGGCTACGACTATTTCAGATATTTGGGGTAATTTAACAAGAATTTTTTCTAATAATTTGGTTGCTCTAAAGCTAGTGTCACAAATTAGGGTTTTCATCACCAACTTAAGACGTTAGTGAGAGTAATAAAGTTTCCCTAATTCTTATTACTTGTTACTGTCCCAAGGCATTACTGATCGCTGTAATGGTGGAGTTTAAATCTCCAGCTCTTGTGAAACCATGCGGTAAATTTTCAGGCCAGCCAGGGCCAACCATCAACAGTAGTGGAGCTGGTCGAGAGTTAATTAAAATTTCATATTCCACAGGAATAGTTTTCACAGGAATTTGTGCCCAGATTAAAACAGCAGCGGGGGCTAATCTTTTTATGGCATTTAATAAAGAATCGTGCGGAACTCTTGCACCAAGTGATCTACTACCAATTTTTCTTTCAGCTAACGCTGCTGCCACCACATATTGAGGAATAGTGTGTAACTCGTCTGCTGCGGCAGCAAGTAACACTGGTCTTATATTTATTGGGGCAATTAATTGATCAGATATTTGTTTCAATTGGCCAATGATACATTCCGATAAAATATGTTCGGCTTCAATTCCTTGTCCGGAGGATTCCCACTTCTTACCAAGCGCACAAATTACTGGAGATAACAACTTCTCCCAAGTCCAACTAACACCCTTGGCATGCAAACTGTTTTGAATCAATTGAGTACAAGCAGGTGCATCAAGTGAGTAGGCAGCTTTAGCTAATCCGCGAGCAATCGCAGAAGATCCTTGCATTGCTAATACAGCGCCACCACCGGGATGACTAAATTCTGAATCAACAGAAATATTGCTTAACAGTGAATCAACAGTTTTAGTTAAAACGTTGGAATCAAAAAATGATGAATCCTCAAGTTTGCCAATTTCTGATTGCAAGGCCATCTTGGCAGCTTGACCTGCTGGCATTCCAGATAAAACTAACCTGCGCATTAATTCCAACCGAGCAACATCGGTTATGGAGTAGCGGCGATGTCCCCCACTTGATCTATCGGTGGGATAAATTCCATAGCGTCTTTCCCAGGTGCGAAGTGTGGCTGGAGCAACCCCCACGCGTCTGGCCACAACGGCCACGGTCAGGCCTACCGACTCTTGGGCAACACTTTCTACGCTCATTTGGCCAAATCTGTTGTGGTTGAACAACTTTGGCTCATCGTATTGCTATGAGACGGACTTCACAAGAGCGGACCTGTCTGAACGATTGACCAAGTTATGAATAGTATTCTATATTTAGGACATACCCCCTCAAAAAAGGAAAATCATGGCTGATGTGACCCGTCTTCCTGGACCCAACTCTGATCTATGGGACTGGCAGTTAAAGGGAGCATGCCGTGGAGAAGATCCTGAGATCTTCTTTCATCCTGAGGGTGAACGTGGACCTTCCCGCGAAAATAGGATTTCGCTGGCTAAATCGATTTGTGCCACCTGCCCTGTGCTTCGCCAATGTGCTGAACATGCCTTAGCTGTGCGTGAACCTTACGGTGTGTGGGGTGCGATGAGTGAAGATGATCGAGAAGCCATCTATGCCCCAGCCAAGGAAACATTTCCAGTCGCTGGCTAGAAACTTTTATCTGTAATACCCTCCAAACAAGAATGCCCCCGGGAAATTTACGGGGGCTTTTTTGTTGAGAATTTAACTTGTAGGACAACTATTCTCTTTGCTATGCTGAAGCGAAATGAGCATAACTAAAGCATCGACACAAACAGATATTGACCAAATAGCCTCTATGGCCCATGGCATTCGCCATCGAGTACTTGAGCACACCGTCAAAAACAATGGCGGATATTTAAGCCAAGCCTGTTCTGCTGCAGAAATTCTTTCTTGCCTATACACAAAACTCGTCAATCTTGCTCCCTTAGCTTCCCCACTAGAACCTCGTGATTTTGTCAATGTGCCCAGTAAAAATTTCACTGAATATATAACCGGTGCAGAATTTCATGGCGAAAAAGGTCCAGCACTAGATCGTTTATTCATAAGCCCCGCCCATTACGCACTTGTTATTTATGCGGCCCTAATTGAAACCGGAAGATTAACTGAAAAGTCTTTAGAGAAATTTAATAAAGATGGTACGACTGTGGAAATGATTGGTGCTGAACATTCACCAGGATTTGAAACCACAACTGGATCTCTTTCCCAGGCTCTTTCCCAAGCAGGGGGCGTTGCTTTAGCTAGAAAGTTGCGCGGTGAATCAGGAAAGACTTGGATTTTTATGTCAGATGGAGAATTTCAAGAAGGACAAACTTGGGAAGCTTTAGCTGCAATAAGTTTTCATAATTTAAGTAATGTTCGAGTAATCGTAGATGTTAACAGAAACCAAGTAGATGGTCCCATGGAAAAAGTTATGTCAATTGAGCCTCTAACTGAAAGAATAAAAAGCTTTGGTTGGGACGTTGAAAAAATTGACGGCAACGACATAAACCAAATATTAGCTGCAGGTTCAACATTCCAAGATAAACCAAAAGTAATTCTAGGTTACACAGATCCAGCTAAAGGAATTGAAATTTTGAAAGATAGACCTGATGCTCTGCATTACGTCAGATTTGCTAATCCTTTTGAAAAAATTAAATACAATAATTTTTTGAAAGCTTGGAAATAGAATGGCTTACGAAATTGTTAAAAGACCTCACGTTGAAAATTTTGTGCGCTGGAGTAAATTCAAACCCGAAGTTGTAGTTTTATCAGCAGACTTAACCAGTTCTTGTGAAGTTGGAAAATTTAGAGACACTTTCCCAGAAAGATTCTTTTCTTTCGGCTTAGGTGAACAAAACATGTTAGGTTTTGCAGGCGGTTTAGCCCGTGAAGGTTTTGAGCCTTGGATTCACACATTTGCAGTATTTATTTATCGCAGACCACTTGATCAACTTGAAATGTCGGTGGCCTACCCAAATCTGCGGGTGAGAATGGTCGGTTTTTTGCCCGGCATCACAACTCCTGGAGGAGTTACCCATCAAGCAATTGATGATGTCAATGTTTTGCGAGGAATCCCAAACATGACAATTCTAGAAACTGGGGATGCCACAGAAGTCGAATCAGTTCTAGATGTGGCCCATGAAGTAGATGGTCCGGTCTATATCAGAATGCTGCGAGGTGAAATCTCGAGGATTTTTCCAAAAAATGAGGTCATGGAATTTAACACTGCTCGTATTTTGAGCACAGGAACAGATGTCACAGTTTTAAGTTCTGGAATATCAACTGAAGAAGCTTTAAGAGCAATCCCTGCACTTCAAGAACATGGCGTAAGTGTGCAACATTTACACATTTCAACTTTGAAACCTTTCACCGATCCTCGGGTAATTGAAAGTCTTAAATCAAGTAAATACGGAGTTATCACCATGGAAAACCACAGTGTGATTGGTGGTTTAGGAAGTGCTGTTGCAGATTTAATTGCTGAACACGGGATTGGTAAAAAACTGATCAAAATTGGTTTGAAAGATACTTACGCTCATGGAGCATCTCAAAAATATCTGTTGCATAAATATGGAATGAGTGCTCGTAACTTAATTGAAGCCACCGAAAAACTAATGGATAAAAACTTAAAAATATCTGAAGAAGAACTTTCTCAAACCAGAGTGATTGATGTGCATAGCACTGCAAAAGCTGAGGCTTTGTAGTAAGTATGTCTTCAATTCAGATTACTTATCGTCTTAATACAAAAACCAGTAAAGAAGTAACTGAAGCAATCAGGGTTGAGCAGACTATTGAATTTCCCTTTGATCTGGCTCCCGAATGGATTCAAAAAGAAGTTGTTGGTCAAGTGGTTTCATCCAAAGAAATTGGAAATTCCCAGACAGAAGTTGTAATAGATTTCAATACTGACACCACAGGCTATGAAATAGGTCAGATGTTAAATGTGGTGTGGGGAAATGTTTCAATGTTTCCTGATGTGAAAGTGACAAAAGTTGAATTCCCTGATGACTTTTTAAACACTTTAAAAGGACCACGTTTTGGCATAAGTGGAGTTAGAGAATTATTGGGAGCAAAAAAACGTCCCATTTTAGCTACAGCGCTAAAACCAATGGGATTAAATTCAACTGAGTTAGCAAGTATTGCCACAGTTATGGTTGAGGCAGGAATTGATTTAATAAAAGATGATCATAGTTTGGCTAATCAGCCGTGGGCTAAATGGAATGAGCGGGTGAAAGTAATTTCAAGTGCAGTTGTAGAAGCAAACCAAAAATTTAATAGAAAATCTGTTTATGCACCAAGCATTAATCGACCAGCAGAACAAATGTTAGAAGCTGCTATTACTGCTCGAAAATTAGGTAGTGGTGCGCTAATGGTTCTGCCCGGAGTAGCTGGATTCGACACCATGAGAATGATTGCAGATAGCCAAGAGGTTTCACTGCCCATCATGAGTCATCCTTCAAATTTAGGATCCCATGTAATGAATAGCAATCATGGTTTAAACCATGAAATAATTCTGGCAACCTTGATGCGTTTAAGTGGTGCAGATATAAGTGTTTTCCCTAACTTTGGTGGCAGATTTAGTTTCTCAAAAGATGAATGCACAAATATTGCTAATGCCTGTCGTTCTAAATTAGGAAATATTAAGACAATTTTTCCTTCTCCTGGTGGGGGCATGACGATTGACAGAATTCCAGAAATTGCAAACTTTTTTGGGATGGACACATTCTTACTAATAGGTGGGGCACTGCACCGAGGTAATCTTTTAGAAAACGCTAAAGGCTTAAGAACTTTTGTGGACAGTTTAGAAAATTAGCCTTTTAGCACTGTTGGATCAAAGTATGCGTGTACAGATTCAAATTTTCCGTCTCTTATTTTAATTACGTTTACTCCAGGAATATTAAAAACATTTCCTGCTTTATCGGTTAGAGTTGCATACCATTCAATACAACTTTCATCACCATTTCTTACTTCATGCAAAATATCAACTTTTAAACCAGGAAATGCTTCCCCTGAGGCATCATAAAAAGTTCTAATTTGATCATGTCCAACTAATTTTTCTCCAGGTGGGCAAAAAGTTGCATCGGAGTGATAGTGCTCTAACACAGCTTTTGTGTCCCTGGCGCATTCTGCTTTCCAGTATGACTCGGCAATTTCTCTAGGTGTTTTCAAATTTTTCCTTATTTAGTTACTGTTTTTTGGATAATTTCTGCTGCTTCTTTAGCAAGTGTTGCCCAAGACTTATCTTGTGCTCTTTCTTTCGTAGTTTTTCTAGCAATTAATAAAACTGCTCGTGCTGCACCTTCGCGTACATTTGGTTCAAGGGTTTCGATATCTGAGGTTTTTGCCAGTCCAACTATTCTTCGAGCCATCTTTGCCCCTGCATAACCTAAGGTATCTTCTCTCCAAGTTTTAATTAAGTCTTCTAAAAGTTGATCTGTGAAAACTCTTTTATCAACTCGGGTTGGCCATAGTTTCCTGAATTCTTTTTCGAATGCAACCCAAGTCTGTTCCCCAAGGCTTAAGGCCCAATGCATTTGTTCAACATTTCCTAGTGCACAAGCTCTAGCAGCAGCAATTGTGTAGTTAGCAACAAGTGCGCCAAGATCAAAACCAATCGGTCCATAAAATGAGAACTCAGAATCTATTGCTTTCACACTTTCAGCTACTTTTTTATCTTCACATTTGATCATGGCAGATCCGGTATGAAGATCTCCGTGAATAAGTGATTCACCAGCTGTCATGAACTTGTATTTTAATAAACCAATTTCGTGGACCATGTCTTTATCGTTAGCAAGTTCTTGAGCATCTTTTTCATTGCTTGGTAGCACTGAGTTTCTACCGTTTTCAAAATAAGGTTCAGTAAAAACTAAGTCTTCTGTGATTAAACAAAGACCTGGATTTATTGCCCTGGCTATTTCTAATTTGTGTTGTTCTTGTCCCAAACTAAAAACGGAAGTACCAAAAGCTGTATTGGCAACATATTTGCCTAAGGGCCCGGCTACACCATCAAATCTTAAACCTAAATTTAATGCTCCGCGCCAAACAACATGATCAGATAAATCTTCCATCGCAATAATGAAACGTTCTGGATCATAATCATAAATTTCTGGAACAAGATCTTGAGCATATTTGGCATGAATAATTGTGGTTTCGGCTTCGATTCTGGCTCTGGTTGGAGTCATAGGCCAATCAGGTCCCACTAAGCGCACATATGGCAAAGCTTGTTTTAAAACTATTCCTTTGCCTGCAGAGTCCTTCATAATGAAAACTAAATTGAGGTTTCCGTCACCAACTTCTTTGAATTCAACAAGGCTGTTGGCATCAATTAAGTTGGCAAATACTTTTTTGCTTGATAAATATTTTGAAATATTATCTTTTGTTAAAAACTCGTATTGATCAGTCATTTTTCTTTCCTTTAAACCGCCGGCACAAATCTAGACTTTCGTCTAGAAAGTGTAAACGAGAATATCAAAGCGGTTAATAAGACAAGTCCCTTAACCACATCTTGGGCATAATATGGAAAACCTTTAATTGTTAATCCAGTGATTACTATGCCGATTAAAACTGCGCCAAGAGTTGTACCCCATGCGTTTGGTCTTGCCATACCCAAAACTGAAGTTCCAACCAAGGAAACAGCCACAGCATCTAGCAACAGAGAGTTTCCGGCACTGATATCTCCTTGCCCAATTCTTGACGAAAGAATCAAGCCACCAATTGAGGCAAAAACACCTGAGAGTGCATAAGCAAGAGCTCGGTATCTTTGAACACGAACGCCAGCTAATCTTGCAGCTTCTGGGTTTGAGCCAATTGCATACATAACTCTGCCCCATCTAGTTTTGGTTAAGAAAATCCAAACTACAAATGCTAAAAAGAAAAAGATAGCCACAGGTAGTGGTACGGGACCAAGGTAGGCACGATCAATAAGTAAGAATCCTGGAGTGAATTTTCCTGGGGCCACACTTCCATCTCTTAAAATTAAACCTGAAGAAACTGATTGACCATCAACTGGAACAAGTTTTAATCCCATGATCGTAAACATCGTTGCCAGGGTTGCAAGTAAATCTGGAATCTTTAAAACCACAATTAAAAAGGCATTAAATAGTCCAACTAAGGCACCACCCAGTAGTACTACTACTAGGGCAACGGCTCCTGTTTGCGCATAAATAACCATTGTCATTGCAGAAAGAGTTACTGATAATCCTGCAATTGCACCAACAGAAAGATCAAGACCTCCCACCACCATTGTTAAAGTCACACCAAGTCCGGTAATTGCAACAACAGATGTGAATTTAAGCATTGAAAACAAAGTGTTTTGCATTCTAAAAGTAGGCTCTGTTGAAGCAAACCAAACAAAAAGAATAACTGTCACCAAAATAAAGCCGTATTTGACAATGAAATCTCTCAAGTCAAATCCATTTGTTGCATTTAATTTTCCGATATTCATTTATGCCACCTCCGACATTTTGTTTACTATTTTGTCTTTCGATGTTTCCCCAGCTTTTACATCCATTACAACTTTTCCTTCCACTAGCACAATAATTCGATCTGCAACATCTAAAATTTCATCTACATCTGAAGCCAGCACCAATACTGCAACATCTGTGGCAGCTAAATCTCTCACTCGTTTAGAAATATCTCTTCTGGCTCCAATATCAACACCTCTAAAT
This sequence comes from Candidatus Nanopelagicales bacterium, assembly GCA_016463095.1. Classification (GTDB taxonomy): domain Bacteria; phylum Actinomycetota; class Actinomycetes; order S36-B12; family UBA5976; genus ATZT02. The sequence goes on along the minus strand of JAEMSA010000002.1, from coordinate 7,093 downwards.
GGTTCATCCAAAATCATTAATTTAGGTTTTGATTGCAGCCATCTTCCCACAATAACTTTTTGTTGATTTCCGCCAGAAAGGGAATCAACAAATGCTTCATGCGAAGTTGTCACAACTTTTAAATCTTGGACAAGTTCTTTACCGCGTATACCTTCTGCAAGTTTTTTAATTATTCCGCGAGCTGAAAAATCTCCCATAAAAGGTAAAGTTGCAGTGTGCGAAATACTCCAATTTGGAATCATTGAATCTGCTGCACGATCTTCTGGGACTAAATAGATATCTTTTATAACCGCATCTGCGGGATGTGCTGGTTTATATGATTGTCCCTCAAGATCCATTGAGCCTGAAATTAATTCATCTGCCCCATAAATAACTTTTGCAAGTTCAGTTTTACCTGCACCAAGCAGACCAATAATTCCAGTGACTTCTTTTTTCTTTATTTCTAAATTCAACGGTGCACTTTCCTTAAACAATTGAACATTATTTAATTTCAATGTCACACTGGTACCTTGAACCTGTTTAAAATTATCTCTTTCGCCAAGTTCTTGTTGCCCTAACATTTCTTTCAAAGCCAGATCCCATGAAAACGGTGCGCTTTGTTCATTTCTAATCTTTCCATCTCGCATAACAACAAGTTTCTTAGCAATTTGTTCTAATTCACTTAATTTGTGAGAAACATATAAAATAGCAATTCCTTGTGCTTCGAGATTCTTGATAAATCTAAATAAGTTTTGACTTTCAGCAACAGAGAGAGCAGAAGTTGGTTCATCTAAAATTAAAAGTTTGGGGGACCTAGAAAGAGTCCTGGCTAAGATCAGCATTTGTTGTTCAGCAATGCCTAATTCATAAACATCATTTCGTAGCTTGGATCTATTCCAATTTAGGTCTAAAGCTTCAGCTATTTTTTCTGCTTCATTAACAATTGTTTTTAAAGAAACCGCTCTTGGAATTTCTCCTGAGACAATTTTTTCAAACAATAAATTTTCAGCGACTGTTAAACCGGGAATTACTCCCTCATCAATTCTTTGATGAACAGTCTCAATACCTGCTGATTTCGCAGTAGTTGGCGAGTCAATGGTAACAACTTTTCCATCAATCAATATTTCTCCGGTAAAAGATGAATAAACACCGGACAAAATTTTAATTAATGTGGACTTACCTGCACCGTTAGCTCCTAACAATGCTGTGGTTTGTCCTTTGTCGATTGTTAAATCCACTCCACTTAACACTTGGTTTGCACCAAATGCCATTGAAATGTTTCTAACTTCAACAGCTGAAACCATTAACTCGCCTCCATCTACTTATTAATTAGAACTGAACTGCAGGAATCCAGTCAGCTCCGCTGACAGATGCAAGGTTCAATTCTGGCAACTTGGCACGCAAGTCAACCATGTTCTTAACTGCATTGTCCTTTAGGAACTGTGCGGTAATTAGAACACCTGGGAAATCAACTGATTTAACTCCCAATTGGCCTGCTATTTCAAGTGCCATGTTTCGCACAACTGCTGCACCGATCGCATTTGGATCAGTACCTGCTGTTGCTACCCATGGTGAACCATCTTTAGTCATGATTTCAATATCAGCATTTGAAATATCAATTCCGTATGCCTTGATTGAAGCCTGAAGGTTATTTGATTCAATTCCTGAAACAGTACCCTTAGTTAGTTCATCGTATGGTGCAAAAATACCCACTACGTCTGGACTCTTCTTAAGTGCTGCGTCAACTAATTGTGCGTTATCAGTTGCAACTGAGTTGGTGAATTTACCAACGAAGAAGGACTGGGTCCAATTGTTAGCTTTAACAATTGCTTCCCATACAACGTGACGACGATCCAAAGGTGCGATACCTAATACGTTTACGTATCCAACTTTGGCATCTTTACCAAGATCTACTGCCATTTGATCTAGGACTACTTGTGCAAGTGATGCATCGCTTTGTTGTGTTGTAACAGCTTTTGGTGCACATTCAGCGGTTGCAACGTCGTAAACAACAACAGGGATTCCTGCGTCAAGTGCTTTGTTGATCAATGGACACATGGTGTCTGCTTGACCGTGGTCAACAATGATTCCAGCTACGCCTGAACCAATTGCTGTTTCCATGTCAGTAGCTTGCTTAGCATTGTCAGCTTGGGCGTCATAGACTTGAACTTCAAATCCAATTGCTTCTGCTTGCTTGTTTGCTCCGTTTGTCCATTGTTGGAAATAGTCACCGGCGCCACTGTTTTGTACGATTGCTATTTTTACTAGACCAGCATCAAATGGTGCTGGCTTGGGACCGGTCGCTTCTGCAACTGTTCCTTCATCTGCAGTCGCAGCAGTATCGCTACTGCCTTGTGAACATGCAGCAAGAAGCAACGCAGCAACAACTGTGATTCCAGCTAATGCTTTGTTCTTTATCATGCTTTCTCCTTCTTTTGCCAAGTGAATTACTTAACTCACTTGCTATTACTCATTTCCGTTTAGCGCGGAAATGCTGCAGCCACGCCGCCGTCGACGGCGATGACCGAACCTGTGGTTCTGGCGGATTCATCAGACAATAAAAAAGCAGTGGTATTGGCTACATCTTTAGAAGTTACATGCGACTTTAAAATATTTCTTTGCGCATAAAAATCTTCTAACTCTTCTGGTTTAACACCATGAGCCTTTGCTCTCTCTTCCCTGATTCCTCCTTCCCAGAGTTTGCTGTTATCAAAAATAGCATCGGGATTTATGGCATTTGCCCTTATCTGGCTTACTCCTCCTTCAAGTGCTGCGATTCGCATTAATTGCAGCATTCCGGCTTTACTTACTGAGTAGCCACCAAATCCTGCACCTGGAGCAAACGCATTTTTACTTGCAATATAAACAAGTGATCCACCCGAATTTTGTATCTTCATAGCATTTAAAGCAGCTTTAGTCATCAAAAATGCACTAGTTAAATTAACTGCTAAACCTTTGTTCCATTTTTCAACTGTCAAATCTTTAAGCTGATCAGTTACCGCAATACCTGCACTCAAAACAACACCATCTATTCCACCAAAAGTTTTGATTGCTAAATCAACTGTTTTATTAACAACTTTTTCATCAGCTTGATCACCAGCAATAATTTCTGGTTTCAAACCTTTAACTTCTTTAATCTTCTCCACAGTGCTACTTAAAGCTTTTTCATCTAAATCTGCCAGAACAAGACTTGCCCCTTGTTTTGCTAACTCGAGTGCTATTCCTAATCCAATTCCACTTGCTGCACCGGTAACAATAAAAATGTTTCCTGCAAATTTCTTTGCAGCTGGTTTACTCGCTAATTTGTAAAGCTCCATTGGCCAGTAATCGAAACCAAAAATTTCTGATTCAGGAAGTCCTTCAACGTTTCCAAAAGCATCTTTTGCCATAGCTGCAGTTTTATGGGTGTGAAACGAAATATCGGCATGCATTTTGCATTCATTCAATGACTGGCCTACGGTCACAGCGCCTAAGTCTGGAATAAGTAAAACTCTTGGATCGGAATCATGAATTGAGTAGCCAGCGGGCAATAAATTCTTATTTGATTCAAAATAGCTTTCATATTTCTTGGCAAAATTATCAATAGACTTAATTGATTTCTCACCATCTTTTGGTTCACTCAGTACCGCAGACCAAGGTTTAATTCTCAACATGTGATCTGCGCTAGAAACTCCTGCGCTTAGAACTTCTGCTATGTCTTTACGACTTGATATTTCTTTCAATCTATTATCAAGACTTAATATTTTCTTACCTTTTTTGTTAAGTCTGCCTCGTATTTGTAAAAGTAGATTCTTATATTCCTCATCGCTATAATCTGTGTGTTGGAAAACTGATTCTGGTCTTTTGGAAAGTGAACTTAAATACTTCTCTACTTTATTTATGACATCAAGATTTTTTTGTTTACATTCATCGCTGTTATCTGACCAGACAATCAGTCCGTGATGCGCCAAGATTATTCCTTCAGCATCTTTTAAAAATGAGGCTTGTTTGCTTAATTCAAATCCTGGACGGATCCAATCAACATAAGCAAATTTTTCTCCGAGTGCCTCTTTAACTGCTTTTTCACCATTCTTGTGATTGGTTAATGCACAAATAGCATCAGCGTGAACATGATCTATGTGCTTAAAAGGCAAGAATGCGTGCAGCAAGGTCTCAATTGATGGTCGTCTACTTGCCGGGTCCACCAGTGCTCTACTAACTAGATCAGTCATTTCCTCATCAGTTAATTTCTCAAAATTTAGTATTTGTAATAGTTCATCCATGTATAAAGCCGGATAATCAACAGCTTCCGCATTCATCATGTCTGCGCCTGAGCCTTTTACCCATAAGACTTTTTTATTTCTATTGAAATGATCAGTGATTTCACCTTTAGCAGAAGTATTACCTCCACCATAAACAACATAATCTTGGTTTGCGCCTAAGAATTTTGATCTCTCAACTAATTCTTTTAAAGGAGTTGGAATATTTGACATTATACTTTCGCTAACTTTGTACCAGGAGTTACTCCATTTGAAATTTCATAAACGCCTTTTTCGGTAACAAGTGCTGAAATTAATTCGGCAGGAGTCACATCAAAAGCAGGATTTAGACCTTTTGATTTTGCTGGAGATATTCTTTGCCCATTCAAACTCAATATTTCATTTTCATCACGATATTCAATTTCTATATCTTTTCCGGTTAAAGTTTTTAAATCAATTGTTGATTCAGGGGCGACAACTACAAAAGGTATTCCTGCGTACTTACAGGCTAAGGCAACTGCAAATGAACCAATTTTATTTGCAGTGTCTCCATTAGCTGCAACTCTGTCTGCACCAATAAGTGCAACATCAATTTCACCGCGAGCAATGATACTTGTGGCAGCGCCATCAGCAATAACAAAATGTTCAATATTGTCGTGAGAAAGTTCCCAAGCAGTTAATCTGCCACCTTGCAGAAGTGGTCTTGTTTCATCAGCAATAACATGTTTCAAAATTCCTCGTGAGTTCATTTCTCTAATAACACCTAAGGCTGTTCCCCAAGTTGTTGTTGCTAAAGATCCGGTATTGCAATGAGTTAGTGCACGTATTGGTCTATTTTTTACTTTTGTTTCAATCCAACTGGAACCAAATTTACCCATTTGTTTATTACCAGCTTCATCTTCTGCTGCAATTCTGTTTGCTTGGGCAAGTACTTCATCTACCCCATTTGTGACAAATGGTAAAACTTTATCTACTCCCCAGGCCAAGTTAACTGCTGTTGGTCGAGCATTCCTAATTTTTAAAAATTCTTCATTTCTTTTTTCGTTACTCCATTTTTCTTTAGCGGCTTGTCGCATAGCCACTACAACTCCCCAAGCTCCCGCTGCTCCTAGTGCAGGTGCGCCACGGACCGCCAAACTTTTTATTGCCTCGACTAATTGGTCAACTGTTTCAATACTTAAATTAATTTCCTGGTGAGGAAGTTTGGTTTGATCAATGAGGATAAGGCCATCGTTAATCCAAGAAATAGCCCGAATTTCACTCATCGTCGAACCCCTAAATTGTTAGTCAATAGTTGTCCTACAACTAGTCTTAAATAGCCTCTTATATAGTGTCGGTGTTGTCAACTCCCTTTGATGAACTGTTATTAAAAAGAAATGTGGCGCCATTTTGAACACCTCCGCAGAGCAGTTTGGTGGTCGAGCCAGCCTCACGCGCCGAATAAGTGATGACATTAGAAGACGAATTCTGGCCAAGGAGTGGTCCCCGGGTGCAAAAATTCATAGCGAATCTGAATTATCAGCCACATATAAAGTTTCAAGAGTGACAGTAAGAACAGCTTTGAAAACACTGGAATACCAAGGTTTGGTTGACATTAGGCATGGTTCTGGAACTTATGTAAATGATTTTGGCAGATCAATTCCCACTGGATTAAATGAACTTCGTTCTATGTCTGAAACTATTAGTGAACTGGGTTATGACCCAGGAATGGAATACAAGATGGCAGATATTAGACCTGCCACAAAAATAGAAATTGAAAAATTACAACTAGATGCGCCAGATCCTGTGCTCTATTTAGAACGAGCAGTGCTTGCTGATGGTAAAGCTGTGGCATTTTCTTATGACACGATAAATATTAGTTCACTACCAGAAGATGTGGTGGAACAAATGAAAAAAGGCAGTGTTTTTGCTTCACTTGACACAATTAATTCTCGACCTATTAGATCACTTGCTGAAGTAGATGCCGTGATTGACAAACAAATAGGTTGGGGCGAAGAAAGACCAACTAATGATTTGTTTCTCCTCTTGCAACAAATTCATTACGCAGGTGATGGAGAACCAATGATGTATAGCAAAACATATTTTATGGAAGGTCGATTCCAATTTCTGATACTAAGGACTCGTTGAAATGAAATTTAAATCACTATTAATTGCATTCTTTTTCGTCATTACCTCAACATCTCCTGCTCTTGCTCACACAGATTTGATTTCAGTTCAACCACCTGTTGACCAAGTAGTGTTGGCCTTGCCTGCAGAAATCAAATTAACTTTTGGTGAAGCTGTTCTTGCTGAAGGAACATTTGCTTCAATCACAACTGCATCAGGATCTATTGAGGCAACTGTGAGAGTTGAAACAGTAAATGTTTATATAGCAATTCCAGCAGATTTGGTTGGACCAGATGTAACAATTTCTTGGAAAACCGTAGCAGCAGATGGTCATCCTTTAAATGATGAACTTGTTTACAAACTCGCCGAAGCCAGAGCTGAGGTAACTCCTGAAGTTACTGCACTCGAAGATCCAGTTGCAATTAGTGCCCCCGTGGAAGAAAATTCTTCCAGCACTAGCTGGTTGCAATGGTTATCACTTGGTGCCTCAATTGGTATTGCGATAACTTTCTTTTTGAAAATGCGCAAAAAATAAGAGACGTTCAAATTAATTGAACGTCTCTTAAATTGTTTTTAATATTTAGTGACTATGTCCGCCTGCGCCGTGGCTGTGACCGTTTCCTTTTACTTCTTGGTCAGCTTTCTTTTCCACGATCAAAACATCGGTGGTTAATAGCATTGCGGCTATTGAGGCTGCGTTTTGTAATGCAGATCTTGTAACTTTCACAGGATCAACAATTCCAGCTTTCAAAAGATTTCCGAATTCACCG
>JAEMSA010000001.1:10393-67236 GCA_016463095.1 Candidatus Nanopelagicales bacterium | reverse complement strand
CTTAGGTAAACGAGCGGTAAAGTCTATCTAAACCCCAGAAATTAAATCCTACTTCTTCATAAAGCTTGATAGCTTTTAGGTTGTTTGAATCAACGTAAAGCATGGCCGAATCTAAACCATTCCTTCTTAGATGGTTCAAACCCCAAAGCATTAATGATTTCCCAAATCCTTTTCCTTGTTGGCTGGGAAGAACCCCTAAAACATAAAGTTCACCAATTGGCTCATGACCATGATCTAAATGTTTATGACCATCATCTTTTTCATGTTTATGATCCTGTCCATGAACTTTAGTCCAACAAAATCCAACTACGTCTTTTTGATCATTTTCTAGTAAAACAAATCCTGTAGCCGAAAACCAATCCTCAGCTAATCGTAATTCTAAATCTTTCTTAGTCCAAGAAGACTGATCTGGAAGATCAGCAAAACTTTCCTTATTTATTGCAAGGAAAATTTCGAGATCATGAACTGGATCAAATTGTCTTAAATTATAATTAGGTGGAAAGTTGAATGCTTCGATTGGTGAAAATAAAGAACGTCGCATTTGAATGACATTTCTGACAGATTCAAATTCTAATTTCTTTGAAAAATTTCTCGCGCTTACAGTATCTCCATGTGACCAAAGCCTTAATTGCTGGTCGTCAACAATATTTTTCATTTCACTGACAATTTGAGTTGCAATACCCTTACGTCGAAAATCCGGATGAACTACAAGTTCACCACTTGGTCCTGCTACTAAATCTGTTGTATCTAAATGGCCGTAACCAACAATATTTTTAATTGAATCTTCTGCAAGTAAATGAATCACAGGTCTGTCTCCACCACTTCGAAGATGAATCTCTACATGTTCAGAGAATGGTCTGGCACCATCTATCTCACTTGAATTAATAACAATGTCAAGAATTTCGTTAACTTGACTATCTGTTAGAGACTTCGTAACTGAAACTTTATACATAATAAATCAGTTTTTGATCCGGTTTTCAACTTCCTCAGCAAGATTATCTGATTGGGAAATTTCTCTACTTGCTACGAACTTGTAACCAACATTTCTGAGTGTGCCAATGAAGTTTTCATACTCTGGTCCTAATTTGGCACGCAGTCTTCTGACGTGAACATCAACAGTTCTTGTTCCACCAAAATAATCAAAACCCCATACTTCCTGCAATAGCTGTTGTCTACTAAATACTCTTCCAGGATGTTGAGCTAAAAACTTTAGTAATTCAAATTCTTTGAAAGTTAAGTCAATGAGCTGACCTTTAATTTTTACTGAATATGCAGACTCATCAATAACAAGATCTCCTCTTTCAATTTCAGGATTTACTTGTTCTTCAGCACCGTTTAATCTGGCAATGACCAATCTAATTCGTGCATCAACTTCTGCAGGTCCAGAATTTTCTAAAATAATTTCATCCAATCCCCAGTCAGGAGAAATTGCAATTAATCCGCCTTCTGTGGTAATTGCAATCAGGGGAGCTGTAATTCCAGTGGTTCTAATTAATCGACATAAACTTTTAGCACCCGGTAAATCTTTACGTGCGTCTACTAGTACTGCATCACAAATTGGTGCATTAATAAGTGCTGAAGGTTCAGCAGGCATGATTTTTACTTGGTGATTTAATAATGAAAGAGCTGGCAAAATTTCTACTGAATTTCCTCGAGCGTTAGTGACCAGAATTAAATTGGTCATCATCTGCTCCTTGAAAGAATTTATACTCCTAATTTTACCTTCATCACTTCCTACGCACATCTGGAACCAGCGGTTTCAGGCACAGCTAGAACTATTTGTAGGCAGGATAGACTTTTATTAATGTCAAAATTACCTTCGGAATTACCACCAGAGATTGTGCGCATCTCATGGCTTTTAGGCCATTGGGAAGGCGTTGGGCAAGGTCAATATCCAAACTCCAGTAATTTTTCATTCATCCAACAACTTGAATTCAATAATGATGGTCGTCCATTTATTGATTATGAAAGTAAATCTTGGGAATTAAATGCAGATGGTACAGCTGGTAAACCAATGCATTCTGAAAAAGGTTTTTGGAAACCAGGAGAAGGTGCAAGTGTTGAAGTGTCAATTTCTCATGTCACAGGAATTTCAGAAATATGGACAGGATTAAATGAAGTTTTAACAATTGAAGAGGCAAAAATAACTTCAGCCAGAGCCAGGATCGTAACTCAGTGGGTTGGTCGAGTTCCTAGTGCAAAACCTGTGGATGCAGGTGATCGTTTGTATGGATTGATGAATGGTGAATTAATGTGGACTTACGATATGGCAGCAGTAGGTCAAGAGATGCAAAACCATTTATGGGCCAGACTTAAACCATTGAGTGAAGCACAAATTATTGAAACAAAGAAAACAGGTAAACCTGTTAGGAAACATGTTGTACCTAGTATCCCGGGAGTTAAGTAATGAATGACTTTTTAGAGGCTTGGGATAGAAGGCTTCGGACTGCAGGTTTTCGGATAACTCCACAAAGACAATTAGTTTTGGAAGCTGTAACACATCTTCGTCATGCCACACCAGAAGAAATTTTGGGTGAAGTTCAAATAACGGCAAGTGGTGTAAATCTTTCCACTGTTTATCGCACCCTAGAAGTTTTGGAACAAGTTGGTTTAGTAACACATGCCCATATTGGGCATGGTGCTCCTACTTATCACGTTGTAGATGACACTCCACATATTCATTTGGTTTGTTCAAGATGTAGAAAAGTTGAATCAATTGATGGCGATGATTTTGCTAAATATGCAAATAAATTAGAAAATGACAATGGTTTTGTGGTAAATATTTCTCACGTAGCACTACACGGTTTGTGTAAAAAATGTGCTAATGAGGGAAATGTTGTAACTGATCATGACCACTAATTCCTTAACTCTAAATTTAACAGGACAAGTAAGACCACCTGAATCTGTTGTTGATCAAGATGTGGCCTGGCATTACGGAGATCCGTTAAGAGAGCAAAAGAATCTTATTCAAGGATTAGGCGCGGTAGATATTTCTAATCGCGGTGTTATAAAGATATCTGGAAATGATAGAAAGACATTTCTTCATTCCTTAACTTCTCAGCATATTGAAAGAATGAAAGCTGGAGAGTCATGTTCGACTTTGTTGTTAACTCCAAATGGACACATTGAACATGAATTACACGTTATAAATAGTGAAAATGAAATATATCTAATCGTTGAAAAATCGTCTCTAATCCTAATTTTGGAATTTTTTAAAAAAATGGTCTTTATGTCACAAGTAGAAATAACTGATCAAACAAGTAATTTGGCTGCCATTTTTGAACCCATTAGAGAAAATCACAATGATTTTCCTACTTGGTTAACTCCGATTAATTACGCTGGAGAGCCCATTTCAGATGCGGGACAAAGTGCTGGTGGAGATCCAAACAGATACGCACCAACAAGACCAGGAATTTATAAAGGTAGAGAAATACTAATTAATAGAAATGAACTAGAAGGTTATCTACAAAAAAAAGAAACGTTAGCTGGAACTTGGGCGCTGGAAGCAATTCGCATAGCCGCAGGAGTTGCCAGAGTAGTTGTTGACGCAGATCATAAAACTATTCCACATGAAATTGGATTAATTGGAAATGCTGTTCATTTAGAAAAAGGTTGTTATCGCGGACAAGAAACTGTGGCACGAGTTCATAACTTAGGTAAGCCACCTAGAAAACTTGTACTTATTCACTTAGATGGAAGTCCTAATCGCTTACCAAAAACAAAGAGCCCCATCATTGTTGATGGTATTGAAGTTGGAGTTATTGGTTCAAGTGCTCAGCATTATGAATTAGGACCAATAGCACTTGGAATTGTAAAATCAAAAACAGAAGTGCTCTTAAATGTTGCCGTTGATGAGATTCCTGGAACTATTCAAGAAGTAGTAGTTGCACAATGAACAATTCTCCAGTGTTAGTTGAAATGATTCGCGCTGGTTTAGTTGAATCTGCGCATCGCGGTCATGCAGTTTTATTAGATGCAGATGGAAAAATTGAGGTTTCTCTTGGTGAACCAAACGAGCCAGTGTTCCCGCGAAGTGCCATAAAGCTTGCTCAAGCGACTGCAATGTTACGAAGTGGGGCAAAACTTGAGAAAGAACAATTAGCTATTTCTTGTGCATCTCATAGTGGTGAAGAGCTACATCGAGAATTAGTGACCAAGATGCTAAAAGATATTGGTTTAACAACAGATGCTCTCCAATGTCCGCCAGATTTGCCATTAGATACAGCAACTCAAATTGAGTACTTAAGTAAAGGAATGAAACCCGAAAGACTAACCATGAATTGTTCTGGGAAACATGCAGGAATGCTTACAGCTTGCGTAGAGAATAATTGGTCAATTGAAAATTACTTAGGATCAGAACACAATTTACAAAAACTAATTATAGAGACCATTGAAGATTTAAGTGGTGAAAAGATTTTTAAATCAACTTTTGATGGTTGCGGCGCACCATTGCATGCAGTTTCATTAATCGCTTTAGCAAAGATTGCTCAGAACGCAGTCTTATCGGACACAAATACAGAACAAAGAAAAGTTGTTGATGCGGCCAGAAAATTCCCAATTTATAATTCTGGAAATAAAAGAGACGTTGCACAATTCATGCAAACAGTGTCAGGATTTTTCACCAAAGAAGGAGCAGAAGGAGTTCATGTCGGAGCACTTTCTGATGGGAGATCTTTTGCGGTTAAATTCGAAGATGGTTCGATGAGACCAAGAGCTGCTTTTGTTGTGGCAGTTCTTCGTTACTGGGGAATTGAAGAAAATGTTCTAGAAAAAATGAGCCACTTGGAGATAACACCGGTACTTGGTGGGGGAAAACCCGTAGGCTCAATGCAAGCACTACCAATTGGAAGGTAATTAAATGCCGTTAAGCATGTACACACTGAATGTGGTTCTGGGCTATTTGTTTGTTGCAATTAAAATTTGGGCTTTTGTAGACGCCGTCACACAAAAGAAAGAAGTCTTTGCCGCGGTTGGTCGTCAATCAAAACTGTTTTGGTCCGCGCTTCTAGGAATATCAGTATTTTCGCAATTTATTTCAGTTTGGACCCAAGGTTCAAACTATGGAATATTACAACTTGTGGGATTAATTTTAGCAATCGTTTATTTGGTTGATCAAAGACCAAAGATGAACGAAATCAGAGGAAAGTAGTTACTTTTTTCCTTGATTAGCTACTACTGCAATTGCTTCTGCAGCAGCTGTTGGATCTAAGTACTCTCCACCATTTTTTATAGGTTTAAAGTTTTCATCTAACCGGTAAAGTAATGGAACACCTGTTGGTAAATTCAATTTAGCGATCTCGTCGTCACTTATGTTTTCCAAGTGTTTAATTAATGCTCTAAGTGAATTTCCGTGTGCTACAACTAGCACTTTTTTCCCAGCTTCTAATTCGGGAATTATGGATTCTTTCCAGTAAGGGATAACTCTCACCACAACATCTTTTAAACATTCAGTCAAAGGAATTTCTGAAGGATTCATATCTGAATATTTAGGGTCTTTATTTTGGGCATATTTGTCATTGGGATCAATTGGTGGAGGTGGGACATCAAAAGATCTGCGCCATAACATGAATTGTTCTTCACCATATTTATCCAAGGTATCTTTTTTATTCAAACCTTGCAGTGCACCATAATGACGTTCATTTAATCTCCAAGTACGTTTTGTGGGAATACCTTCGATACCTGCTGCCTTTAAGGCAAGTTGGGAAGTTCTAATCGCTCTGTTGAGTAGAGATGTGTGTAATGAGTTAGGAATCAAATTATTTTCTTTAATTAATTCTCCACCACGAGTGGCTTCCTTAACTCCCTTTTCAGAAAGATCAACATCAACCCATCCGGTGAATAAATTCAGCGCATTCCACTCACTTTCTCCATGGCGCAACAGAATTAAGTTATATTCCTTAGGCATTTATATGGCTCTAAGATTTCTGACCTGTTTTGGTTTTGTAACCAATGCTTTTTGATAAACATTTATCAAGCCTTGCACCGTTTTATCCCAACTAAATTTTAATGCATGCTCTCTTGCTCCGAGTTGAAGTCTGGCTAATTCTGTTTCGTTTAAAGAAACGTGAGCTAAAGCTTGTGACCAAGTTCTAGCATCATGGCCATTTACCAAAATTCCACTTTTGTTATCAGAAACTGTGGTTTTTAATCCACCAACATTTGTTGCAATCACCGGAGTTCCGCAAGCTTGAGCTTCAACTGCGACTAAACCAAATGATTCAGAGTAAGAAGGGACAGCAACCAAAGTTGAGGCCTTATAAATTGTTGCCAATTTTTCTCTAGTTGAAGGAGGTAAAAATATTACATTTTCACTTAATTTAAGTTCATTTACTAAGGAAACTAATGCTTGAGGTTTATCAAAACCTGTTCCAGAAAGTCCTCCACAAATAATAATTCTTACTCTATTTCTCAAACTTGGATTATCAAGAATGAACTGATGTGCTGCTTTGATTAAAACGTCAGGTGCCTTTAATGGTTGAACTCTTCCAACGAAAGTAAACACAATCGCATCTTGTGGAATTCCTAATTCTTTTCTTGCCGAAACCTGATCACCTGGACTAAACACATCAAGATCAACACCTGGATTAACAACTGTTACATGATTTTTATCTGCGTGATAAAGATTTATTAAATCTTGTGCTTCAGCTTCTGTATTAGCAACCAATTGATTTGCGGCATCAACAACTTGTTGTTCACCAATTTCTCTTTCATTAGGTTCAGGAGTATCCCCAGCTGCAAGAGTTGAGTTTTTAACTTTTGCCATGGTGTGCATGGAGTGGACTAAAGGAACATTCCATCTTTCAGAGGCAACCCAACCAACTTGTCCACTTAACCAATAGTGGGAATGAATTAATTGATAGTGACCTTCTTTTTGAGTTGCTTCTTCTCTTAAAACTCCAGCACTTAATGCACAAAGTTGTGAAGGCAAACTTTGTTTAGTTAAACCCTCAAAAGGCCCAGCAGTAATTTGTTTAACTTTGACACCATCAAAAATTATTGTTTCATTCTTTGCTGCACCTGAAGTTCTTCTTGTAAAAATGTCAACTGCTATTCCTTGTTGAGCAAGTCTTTTTGCTGTTTCGACAACGTAAACATTTAGTCCACCAGCATCTCCTACACCAGGTTGATCTAGAGGAGAGGTATGAACAGATAGTAAAGCAACTTGATTCAAATTCATAGTTCTAATTATTCCTCATCAACTTGAAGAATGAATATTTGAGGCTATTGCTTGAGAGTGTTTGTGTTTAATTTATGACTTACTGCAAAATAGTATCAATATAAGGCTCACCAGTAAGAACATGAATGATTCTTCTCGCGACACTTACAGCGTGATCCGCGTAACGTTCGTAATAACGAGAAAGCAAAGTTACATCAACTGCTGCTTCAACACCGTGTGACCAATCAGGTGATAACACAATTCTAAATAATTCTCTGTGTAGGGCATCAATTTTGTCATCAGCTTTTTGAATATCTTTAGCCAAAGTTACATCTGGATTTGTCACTAAGCGAGCAAGTTGCAATGTTAATTCTTCAGCTAAATGACCAAGTGTTCTAAATGTTTCAACAAGTTCATCAGGTACTGCGCGAGCTGGATAACGAAGTCTTGCTGACTTAGCAACATGAACTGCTAAATCACCCATTCTTTCCATTGAACTTGCAATTCTCATACTTCCTAAAATATTTCTTAATTCTGTGGCTACAGGTTGTTGTCTGGCAGTTAACATTGTGCAACGTTCATCAAGTGCAGAAGCTAAATCATTTAAGAGAACATCAGATTCGATAACGCGTTCTGCAATTTCGCGATCAGAAAATAACAGTGATTCAGTGGCCTTGTTTATGGCTTTGCCAACTAAGTCAGCCATTTGGGAGATGTCATTGTTGATGGCAATAAGTTCTTCTTGAAATAAGTCGCGCATTTCCATCTCCTCAGTTTCTCCAATCATAAAACATTAATCACCAGACTTTCATGATTTCACGCACAAATACTCTTTTATTAATGAATTAGAGGTGAAAAGAAAGCAAATTTCAGACTATTTACCCCTGACTAAGCGCACCGATTAATGAGATAGAAACTAATCTGGAGACATGGAAATCTTCTTGGGATTGCTGATTGGAGTAATTCTGGGTGGAACCATTGTCTACTCTTTGATATCTGCAAAATCAAAGCCTGAACAGCAGAATCCACCTTCAAATTCTTCCAGAAATTTACTTCTTAAATTGATCCAATCTTTGCCAGACATTGTTATTTGGGTGGATGGAGATAACAAAATTATATATGCTTCTGAAGTTGCATTAAGTCTAAATATCGCAAGAGAAGACAAAATTCAAATTGATGCTCTAGAAACAATTATTTTAATGGCAAGAAAAATAGATGAACCATTGATTAGAAAAGTTAAAGCCAAGCGACCATTAGGAATTGCAAAATTAAACTTAGACACATGGGTAATGAGATTAGAAAGAGGCGAAGTTCTACTTTGGGCACAAAACAATTCAATTGTTGGCAGAGTTGAAACCGTAAGACGAGATTTTGTTGCCAACATCAGTCACGAATTAAAAACACCCGTGGGAGCGCTTTCTCTACTTGCCGAAGCAATCGAGGAAGCTGGAAAAGATTCTGAATCTGTTCAAAAATTTGCTAAACGTATAGGACCTGAAACAAAGAGATTAACAAATGTTATTCAAGATATTATTGATCTTTCCCAAGTTCAATCAGATGATCCTTTAGCGACTGCAAATCCTGTAGAGGTAAGCAGAATTATTACTGACTCGGTAGATGCAATTCAATTATTAGCAGACCTACATTCAGTTGAAATCGTTCAGGTTAGTGAACCAGATGTAAAAATTGTTGGAGACGAATACCAACTTGTGATGGCTATCAGAAATTTATTAACAAACGCAATTACTTTCTCACCAGTTAACTCACGAATAACAGTTGGCGCTAAATTAAAAGGCAGAGTTGTAGAAATAACTGTTTCTGATCAAGGAATGGGAATAAGTTTAGAAAATCAAAGTCGAATATTTGAAAGATTTTATCGAGTAGATCCGGCAAGATCAAGATCAACAGGTGGAACAGGTTTAGGTCTAGCAATTGTTAAACACGTTTGCGAAAATCATGGTGGTGAAGTTTCTGTTTGGTCTGTTCAAGGTCAAGGTTCAACTTTTACAATGAAGTTTCCCCAAATGGAAGAAGAATCAATTATTGAAAACAATAGGGAATTTAGCTCATGACAAAAATTCTCTTGGTAGAAGACGAAGAATCATTTAGAGAAGGTTTATCTTTCATACTTTCAAAAGAAGGCTATGAAGTAATAACTGCTGATAACGGAAATGATGCAGTCACACAATTTGAACAACATGGCGCAGATTTAGTTTTATTGGATGTAATGCTTCCGGGTCTTTCTGGCTTAGAAGTATGTAAAAAATTACGAAACATGACAAAAGTTCCAATAATTATGTTAACCGCAAAAGATACAGAATTAGATAAAGTTTTAGGTTTAGAAATAGGTGCTGATGACTATATAACTAAACCATTCTCTAGCAGAGAATTATTAGCCAGAGTAAAAGCAATTTTACGAAGAATCGGTAGAGTAGAAGAAAAAACTTCTGTGCTTGAGATTGGTCCTGTTCGCGTAGATACAGAACGACACTTAGTAACTGTGGATGGAATTGAGCAATCTTTACCGTTGAAAGAATTTGACCTATTAGTTTATTTAATGCAAAACGCAGGTCGAGTATTAACTCGAGTGCAATTAATTGATCGTATTTGGGGTAGTGACTACTTTGGTGATACCAAAACGTTAGATGTTCACGTTAAACGACTTCGTTCACGAATTGAAAAAGACGCTGCAAATCCAAAATTCATCCAAACTATTAGAGGTTTGGGTTACAAATTTGAGAACGTTAAATAAATTAGCTAAAACTAAAAGGTGCGTCGTTACCTAAGGTAAGCACCAAATTAGTCCCGGTTAGTGCAGGATCTGCTACCAGAACCCCAACAGAAAGTGCTTTGGCTAACGCTTCTGCTTTTGGTTGCAAGCCTGGGGCGTAAACAATTTCAGTTTTGGCGGTGTCTTTATTAGGAGCATCAGCTACTTCTATGATCTTCATTCCTTTTACCTGCAAGGTGTCAGCCACAGATCTAGCAAATCCAGCACGTCTGGTTCCGTTTAAAACCTTGACGCTGATTCCATCTAATGAACCAGCAATAATTTCTCTACCCTCTACTGCCGCTGAAGCCGGAGCACTAGCAAGTGGAGCTGCCCCAAGATAAATTCCGGTGTTGGGCACAACCAAAACAGTTTGATCAATTATTCCTGCGGTCTTAAATACAAAAGTGATTTTCACAAAACTTGATTGACGTGGAGTGAATTCGATTAAGTCAACATGCGGAGACTCAGGGGTGATACCTAATTTGATTAAACCTCGGGCGGGAATATCAATTTCATTTGCAGGACTGAAAATTACAGATTTTGGTGCTGGGTTTTCAACAGAAACACTTACTAATTGATCAGATTTCAAACCAGAATTACTAATTGTTGCAACAACAGTTGCCGTTGATTCTTCACCTTTAGCAATAACCACATTTTGTATATAAATATCACCGATTGATGAATTAGCACCACTACCAACTGGACCTTGAATGGTTGTTAACGCATTAGGACCTGCCGAACAACCGGACATAAATAAAATTACGCCAATAGTTGAAATAAGTGATTTATATATACGCATAATTCTTAATTCTACCTAACCATAGGTGATGAGGTGAGCCCAGTATTGGGCTGGTAGAATAGGGGTCTTAACGAAAGGTACTTCTTAGATGGCCTTTAAAGTTGGCGAAACAGTTGTTTATCCTCATCACGGAGCAGCCGTAATTGAAGCAATCGAATCAAGAAATATCAAAGGTGTCGAAAGAAAATATTTAGTCTTAAGAGTAAAACAAGGTGATTTAACTGTAAGAGTTCCAGCAGACAATGTTGATCTAGTTGGAGTAAGAGATGTTGTTAACGCTGAAGGTTTAGAAAAAGTGTTTGATGTTCTCCGTCAGCCATATACCGAAGAACCAACTAACTGGTCTCGTCGTTACAAAGCAAACTTAGAAAAATTAGCTTCAGGTGATGTTATGAAAGTTGCCGAAGTAGTAAGAGATCTGTGGAGAAGAGATCAAGATCGCGGACTTTCTGCTGGTGAAAAAAGAATGCTTTCCAAAGCCCGCCAAATTCTCGTGAGCGAATTAGCTTTAGCTGAAAGAACTAATGAAGTTAATGCTGAAGCATTGCTCGACGAGGTTCTAGCTTCCTAAAGATTTATTTGTGAGCGCCACCGCTAACGTCTGTGTCGTAATTCCAGCTGCAGGCCTGGGTGAGCGTCTTGGTTTAAACCAACCGAAAGCATTTGTTGAAATCAATAATTGGTCATTACTGTCTTTAACCATAAAAAGAGTATTAGAAATTGAACGGGTAGGACATTTAATAATTGCGGTTCCCGCAGAATTTAAAACACCAGCACTTGATCACATCGATAGAGCGTTGCGTGATGCCAACAAAAAAATCCCATTTGATGTGGTCTCTGGTGGTGTAACAAGAACTGAATCGGTAAAGAATTCCTTACTGGCCCTAGATCAACTTGATTCATTTGTTCTAGTGCATGATGCAGCCAGACCCTTTGTGCCTCAATCAGTTTTTGATGATGTGATCGCAAAATTAGACAGTGGTTCTAAAGTGGTGATTCCAGTAATCCCGGTAGCAGACACCATAAAAACAGTTAATGAAAAATCAGAAGTGTTAAACACTCTTGATCGAACTCAATTAAGAGCGGTACAGACCCCACAGGGTTTTGCTCGCGAGGTACTTTCTGAAATTTATGCCACCGCAAATCTCCAGCCCACCACAGATGATGCAGGTTTAGCAGAACTTGCAGGAATCAATGTTTCAACAGTTGCGGGTGCTGTGGAATCATTCAAGATAACAACACCATTTGATTTAGAGATGGCAACTAACTTTATGAACAGGAAATGATAAATGACTAACAGAGTTGGCGTTGGTGTTGATGTTCACCCATTTGAAAACGGACGAGAATTGAATTTAGCGGGAATAACTTGGCCCAATGAAACAGGTTTAGCAGGACATTCAGATGGCGATGTTGTAGCTCACGCTTGTGCTGACGCACTTTTATCAGCAGCTGGTTTAGGGGATTTAGGTTCTAACTTTGGCACCGATAAACCTGAATGGAAAGGTGCTAGTGGCACAAAGTTATTAAATGCTGCAGCCAAAATTGTTAAAGATGCTGGTTGGAATATAGATAACATCGCAGTGCAATTAATTGGCAATAAACCAAAAATTGATACCAGGAGAGCAGAAGCAGAAAAAACTTTAAGTGAGGCTGTGGGATCTCCCGTTTCACTAGGTGCAACCACAACTGATGGATTAGGGCTAACCGGTAGAGGCGAAGGCTTAGCAGCTATAGCCCACGCTCTAATTAATCGCTAATAATTTGCACAATTCTTAACAAAAAACCAATCGAATAGAATAAAAACACTTATGCGCCTCTATGACACATCTTCCAGGTCGATCAGAAATTTCACTCCCATCAAAAAGAGTGAAGTCGGAATGTATCTATGCGGTGCCACAGTTCAAGGATCACCACATATTGGTCACATTAGATCAAGCATGGTTTTTGATGTTTTAAGAAGATATTTTGAATTCAATAACTATAAAGTCGTTTTAGTTCGAAACGTAACCGACATCGATGACAAAATTATTCATAACGCAGGACATGAAGATATCCCTTGGTGGGAATTAGCTTCTCGTTACGAAAAAGAATTCACTTGGGCTCATGAAGAATTAGGCAATCTTGCTCCCACAATTGAACCCAGGGCAACTGGTCACATCACCCAAATGATTGAAATTATTCAAACCCTAATTGAAAAAAACTACGCATATGTAGCCGAAGGCTCAGTGTGGTTTTCTGTCAGATCCTTTAAAGATTATGGTTTATTGTCAGGACAAAAAATTGATGAAATGTTATCTGCGCAAGATCCAGACAAAGGCAAGAAAGATCCACACGATTTTGCGTTATGGAAAGCAAGCAAAAAAGATGAACCTCATTGGAATACTCCCTGGGGCCCAGGCAGACCCGGTTGGCATATCGAATGCTCAGCAATGGCTCAGGCTTATTTAGGAAACCAATTTGATATTCATGGCGGCGGATTAGATTTAGCTTTCCCGCATCACGAAAACGAATTAGCGCAATCAAAAGCTGCGGGACAACAATTTGCCAACTTTTGGTTACACAATTACTGGGTAACTCAAAGTGGTGAAAAGATGAGTAAATCATTAGGTAACACCATGAAAGTAAGTGAAGTACTTTCCAGGTTCAAAGCAATCGATGTCCGATTCTATTTATTATCCGCTCATTACCGAAGCAATCTAGAATTTTCTGATCAAGCTTTAAGTGATGCCGCTACAGCTTTTTCTAGGATTGAACAGTTTGTAATCAGAGCAAGTGAAAAAGTTGGTGAAATAACTTTGGCTTCGAAGCTACCTAAAGCTTTCCAAGAAGCAATGGATGAAGACATTGCCACTCCCACTGCTTTTGCCATAATTCACGAATTTGTTACTAACGGCAATACTGCTTTGGCAAACGATGCATCAGAATTGAAAGAAATTTTAATTCAAGTAAGAACCATGTTGGATGTTTTAGGACTCGATCCTTTGAATAGACAATGGAAACAAGAATCAAGTCAAGACACAACAAAAGCACTGGATTCACTCATTCAATCGATGTTGAAGCAGCGAAATGAAGCACGGGCTGCCAAGAATTTTGCAGTGGCAGATAGTGTTCGAGATGCACTTAAAAGTGCAGGAATATTGATAGAAGACACAGCTCAAAATTCACGCTGGTCAATTAGTAAAGAAACGAAGTAAGTAGATGGCTTTCAAAAATGTTCGTAAACCAGCTGGCAAGAAAAGTGTTGGTTCAGGTGGGAAAAACCGAAAAGCTTTAAAAGGCAAAGGGCCAACTCCTAAAGCAAAAGATCGTCCTGCTCATGTTAAATACCGGGATAAAAAAGAAAGAAATCCTAAAAATACTCGCTCGGCACAATTCACCAAAGAACCAAGAAAATCATTTAGCAATAACGAGAAACGCTCAGCGTCTGATTTCATTCTGGGTAGAAACCCAGTCTTGGAAGCTTTAAAAGAAAACGTTGATGCCGCAGTCTTAAGAATTGCCAATGGTGTTGATGTCGACGACAGATTAAGACAAATTTTGACTTTAGCCAGTGATAAAAATTTACCGGTTATGGAAGTGGAAAGAAGAGAATTAGATCGCCTAACTAACAACACTAATCATCAAGGTGTTGCGTTAGCAGTTTCTCCTTATAAATATCAAGATCTTAAAGAGATTTTGGCCCACGCAAAAACCACTCCCTTGCTGGTAATACTTGATGGGGTAACTGATCCTCGAAATCTAGGTGCAGTAATTAGATCTGCTGCCGGATTTTATGCCAACGCAGTAGTCGTTGCAGAAAGAAGAAGTGCTGGAGTAACTGGAGCTGTTTGGAAAACAGCAGCCGGTGCACTTTCACATGTTCCAGTTTGCCAAGTAGTTAATGTGACTCGCACAATTACTGATTTACAAGAAAAAGGATTCTTTGCTATTGCGTTAGATGGCGACGGTGATATGAATCTTGATCAAGTAGATCCAGAATTAGCTAACCGTCCATTAATTTTGGTAATTGGTGCTGAAGGTCGCGGGGTTTCTCGTTTAGTGTCCGAAACATGTGACTTGAGAGTTCAAATTCCGATGAGCAATAAAATTGAATCACTCAATGCCGCAGTAGCAACAGGTGTGGCACTGTATTCAATTACGAGGTCGCGTAAACTCATTTAGTCAAAAGATTTAATTCAATACCTGCCGACGTGGCGCAACTGGTAGCGCACCCGACTTGTAATCGGGCGGTTAGGGGTTCAAGTCCCCTCGTCGGCTCCATAAAGATTTAAAACTTATTCCTTGAACCAAAGCCACCCCGCATAAAATTAATATTGCTCCAATTGGTTGATACCAATGCAATCTTTCTTTTAAGATTACGACTCCGGCAAGAGTTGAAATAATTGGAGTTGCATAAGTAATTGTGGCGGCAGCCAAACTGCTTACATCTCTAATTATTTTATAAACAAGTGGGAAAGCTAGTCCAGTTGAAAATATTCCTAAGAAAATAATGGCCCAAATTGTTGAAGTCCCTACTTGAGTAGGAGTAGACGTGAAGAATAAACATAAAATTAGTAATTGAATCGCAGATGCACTTAATTGGGCTCCAATAAAAGAAGACGGGCTAAACCCAAGTTCAGTCACTTGAGAACGTGTATAAATAACAGCACCACCGTAACAAGCCGTTGCCAAGATTACTGCCAAAATCCCTATTAAATCGCTTTCCCCGTTATTTCCTTCCCAAATACCAATAAGAATTAACACGCCAGCAAATCCAGTCAAGACTCCTAAGTATTCATTTCTAGATATTTTGTCTTTCGGAATAAACGACATTGAAAATATGGCAGTCCATAGTGGAGTGGCTGCATTACCGATTCCGGCTAAGACAGAAGTTACGTGAGTTTCCCCGTATGCAATTAAAGCAAATGGAACAGTGTGTTGTAAGAATCCAGCAACGTTGGCTCTAACCCAAGCTTTTTTCGTATTAGGCAATTTTTGTTTTATTATTAGTAAAATGATCAAAACGGTTATTGACCCAAGAGCTACTCTTCCAAAAGCAATTTGAAGTGGAGATAGGTCATCACCAGATATCTTGATAAAAAAGAATGACATTCCCCACACAATTGTTAAGAAAATCCAAGAAGGAAGCCACGTTTTTAATGGTGGAGTTGTTGTCATAGAAAACCTATTGTGTCACGTCTCATCCCACACGAGTCACACGAGTAACGCTATCAAATTTTAAATGTTGTTGATGTGATTGAAACGACACGACCAAACGCGTAATCACATACTTTTTAGTTAACTATTACATACGATAGGGGAGCGCTCAAAAATAGAGCAACAAAGTTTTAGGAGAAAATTTAAATAATGGATGCCGTCTCAAATTCCCCCGGCAAAGATGACTTTTCATTAAGTGATCGCGATAAAGAAATTTTAGAATTTGAACGTCAGTGGTGGAAATATTCTGGAGCAAAAGAACAAGCAATAAGAGAACTTTTTGGAATGAGCGCAACTAGGTATTACCAAGTTTTAAATGCGTTGGTAGATCACCCAGCAGCATTGAGCTTCGATCCAATGTTAATTAAGAGATTGCAAAGAATGCGCACAGCTCGCGCCCGTAATCGTTCTGCTCGCAAACTTGGTATTCAACTTTAAAGAAAGTGGTATGGCTTAACTAATGCCAACCGGAATAGTTTTGTGGTTCAATACCGAAAAAGGCTATGGTTTTATTAAAGCTGCAGATAATTCAGAAATATTTGTGCGAGAAGATGCCATTGTCTCAACTGGTTTACGAACCTTAATTGAAGGTCAAAAAGTTAGCTTCGAGATAGACAATAAATCAGATGCCCGTGGGCCAGTTGCTACCAGTGTCGTAGCTGATTAAGAATCAACCAGTATTTCTTAAACCCGTGGCTATGCCATTGATTGTTAGTAGCAGTGTTCTACGTAATAGTGGATCAGCTTCTGCTGGATTCTGATTTAAGTCTCTGACTTTTTTGAGAAGTGAAACTTGCAGATATTGCAAAGGAAGCAAGTAAGTATCTCTGATCTGGAGAGTTTTCTTTAAGGATTGTTGGTTTTCTAGTAATTCTTTTTCCCCGGTCAGCCACAAAATTTGTTTCTTGGTTTCTTCATATTCAGCTTTGACTTTTTCAAACATGTGATGTAATTCTGGTGGAACTAATTCAGTTATATAATGTTGAGCAATTTTCATATCTGCTTTTGCCACGGTCATTTCCACGTTACTGATGAAGTTTTTAAAGAATGCCCAATCTTTTGCCATTCTTTTAAGTGAATCATCATGACCTGCAGCGCGGGCAGCCTTGATTCCAGATCCAACTCCGAACCAGCCAGGAATAATTTGTCTTGATTGAGTCCAACCAAATACCCAAGGAATCGCGCGAAGTGATTCGATACCCGCATTGGTTTGTCTCTTTGCTGGGCGAGAGCCAAGATGCAAATCAGCTAGTTGTTCAACGGGGGTAGAAAGCGCAAAGTAATTAGCAAGATCAGGATCTTTTGTTAAAGAGTTATATTTTTCTTGCGCTGAAAGACTAACTTTGTTCATCACTAGATCCCACTCATCAAGATCTTTTTGATTTACTCGAGACGCAGCATGAAGCAAGGTTGCTTCCAGAGTTGCAGCCACTAATAATTCAAGATTTTCTCGAGCAAGTTGCGGAAGTAAATATTTATCACTTATGACTTCGCCTTGCTCAGTTAATTTCATTTCACCAACAACTACACCCCAAGGCATTGCTAAAATAGCGTCATAAGTTGGTCCACCGCCTCGGCCCACAGTTCCACCGCGACCATGAAAAATTCTTAGTCGTACCCCATGCATTACGGCAACGTCACGTAGTTTTCTCTGTGCTAATTGGATTTCCCATTGGCTTGTTGTTATTCCTGCATCTTTGTTTGAATCTGAATAACCAAGCATCACTTCTTGTACGTTGTCTCGTAATGAAACCAGTACACGATAAGAAGGGGTAGAAAGAAGTGTTTCTAGTATTTCTCCAGCATTTCTTAATTCTTCAACAGTTTCCAATAGTGGTACAAAGTTGATTTTGGCAACTTTGGCAGGAAGATCTACTAAGCCATTTTCTTTGGCCAAGATAACTGCAGCTAAAAGATCTTCAGGGCCTTTAGTCATTGAAATAATGTAGGTATCGATAACGTCATCGCCGTATTGCAGAATTGCTTGGTTTATGGCACCAAAAGTTTCGTAGGTCTTAATTGCTTCTTCATCCGTTAAAACACTTGGCGCGGCAAGTGGTTTAGTGGAATCCAATTGTTGAGCTAGTACTGCAAATCTTTCAGGTTTGGTTAACTCCAGGTAAGGCTTATTTATTATTTTTGAGTTATCGAAAAGTGGAGCTAGCGATTCATGATGCTTGTCGGAATGTTCCCTAACATCAAGTTTTGCTAGTTGTAAGCCAATGGCAGAAGCGGTCCTAAGGGCTTTGCCTAATACACCTTGAGCAATTAATTCACTGCGGTCATTATTCAATGCTACGAAAAGTTGATTCAGATCATCAATGAATTCTTTTTCACTGGCATAATCTAAGCCAGCAACATGTGAAGCTTTAGCGGCAAAACGAATTCTAGTTTTTTCTAACCTGTGACTTATTGCCGAGAGCTTTAATCTATAAGGCTCTTCAGCATTCATTCTTTTCATTCTCGAATCTAATTCTGTTAAAACCGTCATATCTTTTTCAACCGATTCCCAAAGTTGATCATCAGCAGGTGAAATTCGATCAGAGATTGATAAGTCTTCTGATAAATGATTCAAAATAGATTGTAAATCTTTAATGGCATGACCTCTTTGAAGTGTTAACACACTCATTGTTACCTCAGGAGTTACAAATGGGTTTCCATCTCTGTCCCCACCAATCCAAGAACCAAAAGTAAGTGGAGTATCAGTTGGTTTAAGTTTTTCTCCAACACCTAACTCGTGAGCTATTCGATTTAATTCTTGTAGAACTTCAGGTAGTGCTCCAGTGGCGGCATCATCTAAATAGTTCATAGCATTTCTTGCTTCATCAAGCACTTCTGGTCTTTCTAGGCGAAGTTCATCGGTTTGCCATAGAAGATCAATAATTTCTGAGAACTGGTCATCATTGACGGTGATTAGAGAAGAATTTGAATATTTTTCATTTAACAGCTCAGCAATTCTTTTTAGTTTTAACAACACGCTTCTTCTAGAAGCTTCAGTTGGATGTGCTGTAAAAACTGGTCTGACATGAAGATTTTGAAAGGCTTCGTCGATGGTTTCTTGTTTAATTCCTGCCTCTTTTATTTTTGATGCAACTTGGGCTAACCATGTGCCATTAGTAGCTCTTTCTTTAGCACGATCCTGGGATCTAAAGAACTGTTCGGTGATATTTGCTAAATGGAAATAAACACTAAAAGCACGAGCAAGTTTGATGGCAGAATCTAAATCAATACGAGCAAGTAATTGAGCAACCTCGTTAGGGCTATCTTTAGAAAGATTTCTAATTTTTTCTACAAGTTCAAAGAGTTGTGGTCCTTCCTGTCTGGTCAATGAATGGCCAAGCAGGATTCCTAAACGGTGAATCTCAGAGCGCATCAGCGCATCTGAATCCTGTTCACCATTTGTTGTCATAAGTCGATTCTAATCAATGACTAATTTGTAAATTAATTTGATGAGGTTTGCTTGAACAAATGTTGTGAAAACACTAATTTTTAATTAGGTTTGGGATCTTTACCTGACAAAACATCATCAGCATCGATGATGCGATAGGCATATCCTTGTTCAGCTAAGAATCTTTGGCGGTGTGCTGCAAAATCTGCGTCAATGGTGTCTCTTGCTACTACGGCATAAAAACGGGCAGTTCTGCCATCAGCTTTTGGTCTAAGTATTCGACCAAGTCTTTGTGCTTCTTCTTGCCTGGAACCAAATGAACCAGAAACCTGTATGGCAACTCCTGCTTCGGGTAAATCAAGTGAGAAGTTGGCAACTTTACTTACTACCAAAACTTTTAAATCTCCAGAGCGAAAAGCTTCGAATAATTTTTCACGTTCTTTAATCGGGGTTGATCCATCAACAACGGGTGCTCCCAGATGTTGTCCCAGTTCTGCTAATTGATCTAAATATTGTCCAATTACTAAAACACGATCATCACTATGTCTGGCAACTAAAGTTTCCACAACATTATTTTTAGACAAAGTTGTTGAAGCTAGGCGATACTTATCTTCTCTTTCAGCTGTGGCATAAGTTAAACGTTCGTGTTCTGGAAGAGTAACTCTTACTTCCACACAATCTGCCGGAGCAATCCAACCTTGATCTGCCATATCTTTCCACGGTGCATCAAATCTTTTTGGACCAATTAATGAAAACACATCATCTTCTCTACCGTCTTCACGAACTAAGGTGGCAGTTAATCCCAAGCGTCTGCGAGATTGAATATCTGCAGTGAATCTAAAAACGGGTGCCGGAAGTAAATGAACTTCATCATAAATAATCAAACCCCAGTTTTTTGCATCAAAGAGTTCTAAATGTGCATAAACACCACTGCGTTTTGTTGTTAAAACTTGGTAAGTAGCAATAGTTACAGGACGAATTTCTTTCTTGGCACCAGAATATTCACCAATTTCATCTTCGGTCAAAGTTGTTCTTTTTAACAATTCAGATCTCCACTGACGTGCAGAAACAGTATTGGTAACCAAAATTAATGTGGTGGTGGAAAGAGTGGCCATGGCACTAGCGCCCACAATTGTTTTTCCAGCTCCGCAGGGAAGTACTACAACACCTGATCCACCATGTACAAAAGATTCAGAAGCAATTTGTTGATAACTGCGCAGTTCCCAACCTTTTTGAACTAATTCAATTGCGTGAGCATCACCGTCAACATAACCTGCGTAATCTTCAGCGGGCCAACCAAGTTTTAGTAATTGTTGTTTTAATTGCCCACGTTCAGATGGGTGCACCACAATGTTTTGATCATCAATTCTTTGTCCAACTAAAGGTTGCACTCTTTTGCTTTTCAGAATTTCTTCTAATACTGGAAGATCTTCGCAGTGCAAAATAAGTCCATGAACTGGATCTTTTTTAAGACTTAGGCGACCGTAACGATCCATGAGTTCTGCGACATCAACAAGTAATCCGTGAGGTACGGCGTAACGGGAATATTTAAGTAATGTGTCAACAACACTTTCGGCATCTAGACCGGCAGCACGCGCATTCCATAACCCAAGTGGAGTGATTCGGTAAGTGTGTACATGTTCAGGAGATCTTTCTAATTCAGCAAAAGGGGCAATAGCTCTTCTTGCTTCGGCAGATAGTGCGTGATCAATTTCTAAAAGAAGTGTTTTATCGCTTTGGACAATTAATGGACCGTCGGTCATTTATTTTTTGCCCTTTTCTGCTCCCGCTATGCGAGAGATTGCGTAGTCGCGAATTCTGGATTCGGTTAAATCAAATCCTGTTAACAAACCACCTTCAAATCGAATTGGTTCCACAATTCGATTAGAACTCATTCCGTGTGTATCAACGTAGGTAAGTGTAATACACATTTCACTAGGTTTGCTGCCTGAAATTACTTTGTCGACCACTTCTCTAAATAATTCGGCAATTTCATTAGGAGGTGTTTTGTCCGGTGCCGCATTAGGCGTAACAGGTTTTGCCTTTGGGTCTTCACCTGCTCTTAAAGCTTTAATTGCGGCATCAAGTAAAGCTGCATCTGGTGGAGCACCTTCTGGTGCTGGACGAGGACGAACTCTGACAGGGGATCTTCTTTCATTTGGTGCCGGAATTGTCTCATCAATTGGTTCATCAATTGTTTTAATGTCACCAAGTTTTCTCACTAGATCGTTAATCAAATATTCCAATGGTTGAGGAACAGCTGTGGTGGTGTATTTGTTTAAGAATTCAAGAATTCTTTCTGCGGTATAACCGCGTTCCATTGCTCTTTGTAAAGAAGACTCAGTAAATCTATAAACTTGTGCGGCACCGCGTGATTCTTGATAAGCCATATGTCTTAATTCAGAAGCAACTTCAGCAGCAGGTGGTCCTGGGATCACTGCTGTTAAATCTGCTTGTAACACAAAAGAGGCGATGGCATCGGGCAGTAACGGAGCAATTGCTGAAACCAACATTTGATCTGGTTTAACGGCATACCCTTTGGGATCAGCTACTGCAGCTCTAGCCGCAGCAGTTCTTGCTTCAGGAGATGGCATTGTGTAACGCATTTCTCCCAGCGCTCTTCCGGTGGTTGCTAACACACCTAAACCTCTGATGCCAATTGTGTTTGCTTCACCCAATGTTGCTTTAACTAAAGTTTCAATTTCATCCCTATTTTTTCTTGGTCTTAACCAAGTTACATAATCAACCACTGCATCTTGATCTGGTTCAAAACCTGGTTCCAGTGCAGCCATGGCATCTAGTACCAAAGATCTAATTTCTGGTGCTAAAGGTTTATCAACTTCAGGAGATAAAGCATTAATTCTTATTTCGCCAACTTTGCCAACCAAAGAAGCAACTCTGGTAGTGGTTAACCAGGCTTCAGCCAAAATGGCCCAACGTTGTTCCACACTTTTAGTACGCCACACATCAAATGCTGGAGTGGGTAACCAAACTTGTTCTTTATCTTCCCCAGCCGCTAATAATCCAGCTGAGAAAGCAATTTCTGAAAGCAGAGAGGCAATGGTTTCATCTTCACTACAAATCTTTGCCGCAATTGTTAAATCTCTTTGCGCTAAACCACCGTTTCTTAAAACAGCAGGTGGAGTTTCACCCCAATTATCAAGTAGCTCTTCAACTAATTGCACAAATTGTAAACCGGCTGCACCTGCTGCTCTGTCAACTTGAGCTGGATCTCGTTGAGCTTTAGTTTTAATATCTTTGTTGTTTGACAAATCTTCAGGTAGATAACTTGGGGTTCTCATCACTAAAGCAATTTCGCGAGGCAAAGTTAAAGCATCTCGTGCTGTGGCAACTAAAACTCCATGGGCCATTAAATACTCATGACCATTTTTAGCGCTAGTAATTCCAGCATCACGATTAAGTTTTGACAAAGTTATTACCGGAGGACCCCACAACAATTCATTTAAAACTTCTTGTGTGCCCTTAGGGCCTTTGCTAACTATTTCTTCAATTCTTTCAAATTTTGCAATGGCAGCTAAGTCTGGTCTTTCGTGTATAAAGGTTGGCCCAAATCCTGCTGGATGAGGCGCCACTACTTCTTTTAATACCGGCACAAATCTCATGCCCTCATCGGTGCCCCAGATGATGGCCAGCAAACGAAGTTTTTCTAAAGCAACCACAATTTTGTCATTATTATTTAACACATTTGCTAAGTCTTGTTTGGTGAAAGGTTCAGTTATCACCGAAATGATTTCGGCAACTCCCACCGTCCAAGCATCCAAGCGATCAAGCACTCTGGTCACAGAAGAATTTGTGGCAGCACGGGCGGCTAGTTTGGCAATGTCAGTTGGAACTGGATGAACTAAATCTGGGCGTTGAATAAGCATCAAACGCATCAAGTGATCGTCTCGGTTACGAAGTGCATCAACCAAGGTGCCTGGATCTAATGCTGCAGGCTGGGAGGAATTTTTCTCAGATTGTGCTTTGCCCGATTTCGGCTGAGCATCATTTTTTGGAGACATCTGGACAAGTTTACCCAAGTTGGTGGGTAGGGGTTTTAGCCAGCCCAACAGCAGCAGAGGTGTATACGCGGAGTAGGCAGGTAAAAATCGGATTCGCTACCCTAGAGGTTGCGACTAAAACAGTCGTAATCATTACTACTTATATAACTTATGGGGTGAGTGCTCGTGCCAACTGGAAAAGTTAAATGGTACGACGTGGAAAAAGGTTTTGGTTTTCTAGAAACCGATGAAGGCGAAGATGTTTTCGTTCACGTAACGGCGTTACCTGATGGAGTTATTCCAAAACCAGGTGCAAGAGTTGAATTTGGCGTTGCCGAAGGTCGTCGTGGTACCCAAGCCTTACAAGTAAAAATATTAGAAGCTCCTCCAAGTTTGACAAAAGCTGGACGTAAAGATCCTGATGATATGGCTGCAACATTGGAAGATGTTATTAAATTACTTGATGGTGTTTCAAATCAATTACGTCGTGGACGTTACCCAGATGATTCATCTGGCACAAAAGTTGCTGCGGTATTAAGAGCAGTAGCAAACGATCTCGACGCATAATCAGAAAGCTTAAAAATAATCGTGGCTAACGCTTTAGAAACAAAGCTAAGCAATGCCAAGGATGTTGCTCGCAAATTTTTAGTTGAAGAAATTACTGAACCAAGAGTTGGCGAATATTTAGGTTTTGCTGTTGAAGGTGAAAATGTTGCTACCCACAAATTTAAATGTGTTGATAAAGCTTACGTTGGTTGGAATTGGGCAGTAACAATTGCTATTGCTGAGAAAGCAAGTGAAGTAACTGTTAGTGAAATTCTTTTACTTCCAGGTGAAGGCGCAATTCTTGCTTCTTCTTGGATTCCATGGGAACAAAGAGTTGAACCAGGAGATATTGGTATTGGTGATGTTTTACCAACCGCACCTGATGACATTCGTTTAGTTCCTGGATACACAGGTGTTGATGATTTGTTTGACGAAAAATTAACTCCGGCAGGTTGGGAAGTTGGATTAGGAAGATTTAGAGTTTTATCAGTTCCTGGAAAAGATGAGACAGCAATACGTTGGCACGAAGGTGATCGTGGGCCACGGGCAGCAATAGCTGAAGCAGTTACCGATAAATGTGTTTCTTGTGGTTTTTATGTTGCAATATCTGGATCATTGGGTCAAAGCTTTGGTGTTTGTACCAATAAGTTTGCCGCCGATGATGCCAAAGTAGTTTCAATTGATCATGGTTGTGGTGGACATAGTGAAATAGTTGTTGACTTGCATTCAATTCCAACAGGTGGAATGGTTTTTGATGACAACAATTTAGACACAACACCTGTAAGTGATGAAGAAGTAGTAGTTGAGGAAGTTAGCGAAATTGAAGAAGAAGATGACGACGATGACACAGAAGTAGAAGATTTAGGTTTATCTACAGATGTGATTGATGAGTCTGAACTAGATGATGAAGAAGAAGACGAAGACTAAAGTCCTAATCTCTTTCTACGTCGTTTAATAATTCTTAATCCAATAAGTCCCAAAATATTTCCCATAATGGTGATTGGTACCCAAACGACTCGAGTTTGGTCAGAGATAAATGATGGTTGAGAAATTAACACAAATGTGGCTATAGCAAACAAAATAGTTCCAATATATAAAAGATTTATTCCATCAGCTTCTATTGGATTTAAATTTTTTGAATCAATATTGATTTTTTTCACGCTAGCCCTTTAAATGCTTTGACAATTTGTTCAGCATGAGCAACTGGATGTTTAGCATAAATTCTTAACCAGTCAGCAAGTGTGTATTTGCCTCGCTCAGAATGCAATCCTTCTTTAGCTAAATCTGCCACCGTGATTTGATTTAAAACATCAAGACTTGAGGCGCGAACTGCTTTATAAACAGCAAGAGAATTCTTAATGTCGAAGGTCTGATAACCCAGGGCTGGGGTGATCGCCCAATTACCTTCGTCATAACCCACCAAAGTTGGAATTGTTTTTTCTGCTAACAGACTTCTTAATCTGGAATATGAACTAGTTTCAGAATCTGCCAAGTGGTGTATGACCATGCGGGCAGACCAACCATCAGTTGCTCGATTATCTAAATCGCTTCCTTGGGATAAGGCTTCTTCAACCGAGGTAGTTGCGAAGGCATAATTAGAAACCGCTATTTTTAAGTCGTTGACATCCATGTGTCACAGCATAACTCTGACATAATTGATTTCACCATGAGATTCTTAATAAAGATTGCCGCTGTTGCGCTAGCCGTGTGGGTGACCACCATGATCGTGCCCGGAATTCAAGTTACTGGTGGATTGAAGAACTACTTAATCATTGCTTTAGTTTTAGCTGTAATTAACGCCACCTTGGGAACTTTGTTGAAAGTGCTGACTTTGCCCCTTGCTTTCTTATCCCTGGGAATTTCACTTTTAGTAGTTAATACCGCCATGTTGTTGATTACAGATCGAATTAATGAAAATATGACAATTACTGGTTTTTCAGCTGCTTTTTTTGGCGCAATCTTGATTTCAATTATTTCAAGTGTTATCACGCAAATTACGACTAAAACTATTTAAATTCATCGCTTTACGGTGCCAATGTGACTATTGGTTTTATGATGCAATACAATTAAAACGTTGAAACAAAAGTTTCATCGTTCTCCCCGCTAAAACGCTTAAAAAGCGTTTACTTGCGAGTCTTGGCAGTAAATAGATCGAATCAGGATCTTTTCGAGACGCGCTAGTCGTCTCGAAAGTAGTTAAATTAATGTCATTTTTTGATTTAGGGGTAAACCCCGCAATAGTTAAAACCCTTTCCAAATCAGGGATCAATGATCCTTTTCCAATTCAAAAAGCAACGTTGCCCGATGCCATTAGTGGCAAAGATGTTTTAGGTCGCGGCCAAACCGGTTCAGGTAAAACACTTGCCTTTGGTTTAGCGGTGCTAACAAAACTTGCTGAACGCAAAGCAAAACCTAATCATCCCTTAGCAATTATTTTGTCGCCTACTCGTGAATTGGCTATGCAAATTAACGATGTAATTGCACCCTTGGCTCAAGCAGTGCAACTAAATTCTCGTTTAATTGCCGGTGGCATGCCTTATGGAAATCAAATTCAAGCTTTAAGACAAGGTGTGCCAATTTTAGTTGCCACACCTGGTCGCTTAATTGATTTGATGGAACAAAAGCATGTTTCACTTTCTGAAACTGAAATTGTGGTTCTTGATGAAGCCGATCAAATGGCTGACATGGGATTTTTACCAGCCATGAAAGAAATTCTTAATGCTTGTAAACCAAAAGGTCAAAGATTACTTTTCTCAGCAACACTTGATAGAGGTGTTGATGGTTTAGTGAAAAAATATTTGAATAATCCTGTTACTCATTCTGTTGATTCAGATAAAGCATCTGTTTCAACTATGGAACATCACGTATTAGTGATTCATCCCAATGACAAAGAACTCATCACAGCCCAAATTGCGGCACGTGAAGGAAAAACTATTTTGTTTGTGCGCACCCAACATGGTGCAGATAAATTAGCGCAAAAACTTGCCCACGCCGGTGTTCCAGTTGGAGCACTTCATGGTGGGAAATCACAATCTGTAAGAACCAGAACTTTAGCGGCATTTAAATCAGGAGAAACTCCTGCTTTAGTTGCCACAGATGTTGCAGCACGTGGAATTCACGTTGATGATGTTTCTTTAGTTGTACATGTTGATCCACCACAAGATCCCAAAGATTATTTGCATCGTGCAGGAAGAACTGCAAGAGCTGGAGAATCTGGGGTAGTGGTAACACTGACTACAACTCGTCAACAAAATACTGTGCGCGGTTTAACTGATAAAGCAGGAGTTAAACCAAAAATTACTCGCGTTAAACCTTCAGGCAGAGAATTAATTGAAGTAACAGGATCTCGTGAACCAAGTGGAGTGCCTTGGATTGCACCAGCTACCAAAGAGCGTCACGATAATCAAAAGGGTGGACCAAGAAAAAGAAGATCAAGACCGCGTCCACACGAAAGACGTCGTCGTCCTCGTTAATTAAAAGTAATTAATTCCAGAACGAATTAATTGAATACCTAGTGCTAACAGTAAAACGGCAGCAACTCTAACCAGTAATTGGTAAACCCAATGTGGCATCTTGTTTCGAGAGGTTCCTAAACCCCAAGCAAGAATTGCTTTGCTTCCTACTAACAATAAATAGAAACCGAATAAGAATCCGGCAGCATCCCAAAAACCTTTATTCCAGCCTGCGCTTAAAAGTGTTCCACCAGCGGTCATCCAAAATAACCAAGCTGAAGGACTTATAAAATTAGTTAAAACTGCTTTCAATAATGTTGTTTTAGTTGAGCCCAGTGAATTTTCAATATTAATTTTTGTTTGGGGATCAATTTTTCCAGCCAGCCAAGATTCATAGGCAAAATAAATCAAAACTAATGCACCCACAATGCTCAAGAAACCAAGGGCAGATTCGTTAACTTGTCGTAACACAAATAAAGAAATCACAATGATCGGTAAGTCAGTCAGCAACGGAGAAAAGGCCACTCTTAAACCATGAGCAGTACCACCACGCAAAGAAGCAGAAATTACTAAAGCCAATAAAGGTCCGGGTGCTAAACCCACTCCCAGACCCAGTAATAAACCTTGAATTAAATATTCCATTTAATTAGTGTGCAGCATCTGCTGCACTTTGTCCACGTTCTTTTAATTTGTTGTTGGGCAACATGACCGCAAAAATTATAGAGAATGAGACCACAATTGCACCCACAAAGAACACCAGTGACATGGAATTAGCGAAACCTTCCAAGATCGGATGAATCAAAACTCGATTAGCACTAGCTAACCAAGAAGTGTCATCAAATCCACTAGGAGAAGATTGCACTGCTTGCAATAAGCCCACAGTCTCTGCGTTAGCAGGATCTTGTAATGCTTTTTGGTATTCAGGTTGCGCAACTGCTGCAGCAAAGGAAGTTGTGGTTTCTTTGCCAACTTTTCCAAACAAAATAGAAATAAAAGCCGCAGTTCCCACTGTTGCTCCAAGTTGTCTAAATAGTGTGACCGAAGAAGTTGCAACTCCAAGATCTTTCATAGAAACCGCATTTTGAACTGCAATTACTAATGGCTGTAATACGCCACCTAGTCCTAGTCCAAATGCATATGACAAGACAGCAATCCACCAATACGAAGTATCAGCGTTAAAGGTTGTCATCAAAGCTAAGGAAATAGTCAAGAGAATAGTTCCAGCAACAGGCAATATTTTGTATTTTCCTGTCTTTGAAATTAAGATGCCTGAGAAAATAGAACCACTCATTATTCCAAAAGTCAGTGGTAATAACTCAAGTCCTGCTTTTGTGGGAGAAGATCCTCCAACAATTTGTAAATAAAGTGGCAACATTGCTAATCCACCAAACATGCCCGCACCGGTAATTACACCGATTACTGCAATAAGTGAAAATGTTTTGTCTTTAAACAAACGAAGTGGTAACAATGCCTCATCTTGCATTCTGTTTTCAAAATAAACAAAAAGTAGCAAGCTGATAATTCCTATTACATAGCAAATTATTGAATTGCTACTTGTCCAACCCCAAATTCGTCCTTCTTGAGCAACTAGCAGTAGAGGGACTAATCCAGTAGATAAAGAAACAGCACCCCACCAATCAATTGCGTGATTTACTCTTTGAAAGTTTGGAATGTGAAGAGTTCTGCTAACAACAAACAATGCAACTAAACCAATTGGAACGTTTACAAAGAAAACCCAACGCCAACCAGTTAAGCCAAGAATTGATTCTTGTCCGGCAAGAAATCCTCCAACGATTGGCCCAATCACACTTGATGAACCAAACACTGCAATGAAATAACCTTGATACTTAGATCTTTCTCTGGGAGGAACTATGTCACCAATAATTGCTAAGGCCAAGGTGAATAAGCCACCTGCACCTAAACCTTGAATTGCTCTAAATACTGCTAATTGGTACATAGAGAACGCAAAAGCACTCAATGCAGAACCGACAATAAATATTGAAATGGCCCAAACAAATAACGGTTTGCGACCAAAAATGTCGCTTAATTTTCCGTATAACGGAGTTGTAATTGTGGAAGTAATCAAATAAGCAGTGGTTGCCCAAGCTTGAATTGATAAACCTTTGAGATCATCACCAATTGTTCTAATTGCGGTTGCAACAATTGTTTGATCTAGCGCAGCTAAGAAAAGTCCCAACATAAGTCCCACAAGGATTGGTACTACTTCTTTGTGATCTAGGTAGGTATTTGATTGGTCTTTACTTGCGGAATATTCACTCATGTTGCACATCTTGCTATGTATATAGAGAAGATGGCTCAGTGAGGCTGGATTGCTCTAAGTTCTGGCTAGGTCAAGGGCATATTTTTACTCAGCAATCTTTCTGTGCTCACAAGTGACTTAATATTGAGTTATGAGCACAAAGAAAATTTCGCTAATTCTTACTCTTGCTTTGCTCGCAGCGCTCAACCCTTTTCCAGGTGCAGCTGTTGAAAACAATGAATTAGCCAGTTCAGTTTTAGAGCCATCAAAATATGTGAAGGGTGATAAAACAGCAATTGAAAACCTGATCACTAGCCAATTAAGTAATCGACTTTTTTCTACCGGATATGGAATTTCAATTCGAGACAATACTGATGGAACAATTTTGTTTGAAAGTAATGCCCAAAATTCGATGCTGCCCGCTTCCCTTACAAAGTTATATACCGCAGCTAGTACAGCAATCACTCTTGATCCCGATGCCAGATTTGTGACAAAAGTAAAATATTTAAACAATAATGTTTATTTAGTGGGCGGAGCAGATCCGCAACTTGGAACTGAAAGTAACCCCACTCAAGCAGACTTAGCAGATTTAGCAAAAGAAACTGCACAAAAATTAAAAGAGTTCAACGTTTTTGAAGTCAATGTGTTTATCGATGATGCAATTCTTGGTCCACTACAAAGACCAGCTGACTGGGAAGATACGTATTTTCAAAGCAGCGAAATTCATTTAATTTCAGCTTTGAATATTGATGACCCCAGTGCGCCAGCTAAAGCACCGGTAGATCCAAGTATTACAACTGGGCAAAAATTTGCATTCTATCTAATTAAGAACAACATTAAAGTTAATGGTTTCGTTAACAGAAAAAATGCTCCTAAAGATGCGTTTGAACTATCTACCCAATACTCCAAATCAGTCTCACAACTTATTGAAGACACATTAATGATTTCAAATAATCAAGATGCAGAAATTCTTGCTCGAGTAACTTCACTGGTATCAGAAAATGATCCTTCCACAAAGGCTGCAACTGAATTAGTGCTTAAGGATGTTGAACTGTTAGGTATTTCAAGTGTTGATAATGCAATCACCGATGCAAGTGGTTTGAGTAGATCAAATAAAATTTCTCCATCAGATTTAAGCGAAATAATTTATAAGAGTATCAAAAACCCGGTAATCACCAAAGTTAATAAAGGTGAAACTTCAAAATTTATGATTACTCCAATTTTGCCAATCACTCCTGATCCTTGGTCTGTATTTACAGGACTGCCCACTGGTCATGGTTTGGGAACTATGAAGAAAAGATTCGATGAAAATAATTCTGCGGGCCGAGGTGTGGTCAGAGCAAAAACAGGATCTTTAAACAGAGTAATAACTTTAGCAGGAACAATCACCACTAAAGATAATGTATTTCTTTCATTTGCAATTCTAGTTAACAGAGTTGAAGAACCAGAAAATGTTAGAGAAGCTATTGATAATTTGCTTAATGAATTAGCAGAATGTAATTGCGCCCCTACTAAATGACAACTCCTCCAATTGAATTGCAAAACGCAGTTCAAAATCTATTAAAAGATTTTGAAGCTGGAGATTTTGTTTTTGTTGGCTGTTCAGGTGGAGCAGATTCACTAGCACTGGCTTGGACCACAGCAGTGGTAGGCAAAAGATTAGATCTAAAAACTGGTGTGATTATTGTGGACCATCAATTGTTTTCTAAATCAAATGAAGTTGCCTTAAATGCTAAAAAACAATGTGAAGAACTAGGAATCGATGAAGTAATTATCAAGAAAGTAAATGTTGAACAAACTAATGAAGGCTTAGAAGCTGCCGCTCGAGTTTCTCGTTACGAAGCTTTTGAAAATGTTTTGCACGAAACAAACGCTAAAGCAATTCTGCTTGCTCATACCCAAGATGATCAAGCAGAAACAGTTTTAATGAGACTCTCCCGAGGAAGTGGTGCCAAATCACTTTCTGGGATGACAGCTGTCTCCGGAAAGTATTTAAGACCATTTTTACATTTAAGAAAAAAACAAGTTCACGATTCATTAGATCTAATCGGAATGAAAGCATGGCAAGATCCAGCCAATGTGGATAATCAATTCTTGAGAGTAAAAGTTAGACAAGAACTCATGCCTAAACTAATTGAAGTATTAGGGGAAGGCGCCATTAGTTCATTAGATAAAACTGCTCAGCTACTAAGAGTTGATAATCAAGCTCTTGAGGATTTAGCTCATCAATTTGTGGATTCTCAACCAGATGTGAAAACTAATGGCTTAAAGATCAGTGAACTAGAAAAACTTCCCGAAGCAATCAGAACTAGAGTCATTAGAATTAGTGGCATTGCCTCAGGAGTGCACCCGGGACCTTTTTCATTCGAACACGTTGAGGCTATTGATGCTCTTGTTAAGAATTGGCATGGGCAAGGAAATGTGGATTTACCAGGTTTCATTCAAGCAACCAGAGTTGATGCAACATTAAGATTCCAAGTATCCAAGCACTAATACTCCAAAGGAAATAATGAAAATTCAAGATATTCAAAATGAAGTAGTCAGAGAAGTAGTTAGTGAACAAGACATAGATAACAAACTTGGAGAAATAGCAAAACTTATTGAGAAAGATTATGAAGGTAAAGATTTACTTCTAGTCGGAGTGCTTAAAGGTGCAGTTATGTGTATGGCTGATTTAAGTCGCCATTTATCAAGACATTTAGAAATGGATTGGATGGCCGTTTCTACTTACGGACACGGAACTACCTCAACAGGGGTGGTAAGAATATTGAAAGATTTAGATACCGACATCGAAAATAGACATGTCTTAATTGTTGAAGACATCTTGGATTCTGGTTTAACACTTTCATGGCTTAAAAATAACTTATCTACCAGAGGCCCCGCCTCAGTTGAAATTTTTACGCTGCTGAGAAAACCAGACGCACTAAAAATTCACGTAGAACCTAAATATGTGGGTTTTGATATCCCGAATGAATTTGTGATTGGTTATGGCTTGGATTATGCAGAGAAGTACAGAAATTTACGTTCCATCGCCACTTTGCACCCAGACGTGTACACCCAAAAGTCCTAACGCGTAACATCAAAGGTGAGGGCAAATTTGCCAATCACCCAGCTGTTACGGAGGATGGGGTTTTTAAACCCTACAAATAGATGAAAGCAACTAAGTTTTTTAGAGGTCCACTTTTCTGGATCACTGTTGCAATCACTTTGGTCTTATTAGGAAGCAATGTTCTGTCTTCCTCTACTGCTCCAGAAACAATTACTACTTCCCAAGCTGTTTTAGCTATCCAAAAAGATCAGGTTAAAAGTGTCAAATTAATTGATCGCGATCAAAGAATAGAAATTATTTTTAAGGACGACAAGAAAGCAAAAGCTGATTACATCACAGGTCAGGGTGTTCAATTACAAGAACTCTTACAAGCAAAAGTCGAACGAGGCAGTATTGCGCAAGATGGATACGACACAGTAGTTCCTAAAGACAACTTCTTGGTTAGCTTGCTGTTCTCATTGTTACCTATTGCGTTAGTTATTTTCTTACTCTTTTTCTTCATGGGACAAATGCAAGGCGGAAATCGAGTAATGAATTTTGGTAAAGCAAAAGCAAGATCCATCAACAAAGACATGCCTAAGACCACATTTTCTGATGTTGCTGGCGCAGAAGAAGCTGTTGAAGAGTTAGAAGAAATAAAAGAATTCTTAGCTGAGCCTGCAAAATTTCAAGCAGTTGGTGCCAAAATTCCCAAAGGTGTTCTACTTTATGGACCTCCTGGAACTGGTAAAACACTTTTAGCAAGAGCAGTAGCTGGTGAAGCTGGTGTTCCATTCTTTTCAATCTCTGGTTCAGATTTCGTAGAAATGTTTGTCGGAGTTGGAGCAAGTAGAGTTAGAGATTTATTTGAACAAGCAAAAGCAGCAGCACCGGCAATTATTTTCGTTGACGAAATTGATGCAGTAGGAAGACAACGTGGCGCAGGTTTAGGTGGCGGACATGATGAACGTGAACAAACTTTAAATCAGCTACTTGTTGAAATGGATGGTTTCGATGTAAACGTCGGAGTTATTCTTATTGCGGCAACTAACAGACCAGATGTTTTAGATCCAGCATTACTACGTCCAGGAAGATTTGATCGACAAATTGCTGTGGAAAGACCAGACTTAAAGGGTCGTGAAAAGATTTTACAAGTTCACGCTAAAGGTAAACCAATTGCAGATGATGTGAATCTGCATGATTTTGCCAAAAGAACCCCCGGTTTTACTGGAGCAGATTTAGCAAACGTACTTAACGAAGCTGCTTTGTTGACTGCTCGTACCGGAAAGAAATTTATTGATGCCCTAATTGTTGATGAAGCAATTGATCGAGTAATTGCTGGTCCACAAAAACGAACCAGATTAATGAATGACAAAGAAAGATTAATTACTGCTTATCACGAAGGTGGACATGCATTAGTTGCTGCCGCACTTCCTAACACTGATCCAGTTCATAAAATTACAATTTTGCCAAGAGGTAGAGCTCTTGGTTACACCATGGTTTTACCGGAACAAGACTCCTATTCAACAACCAGAAATCAAATGCTTGATCAACTTGCTTACATGTTGGGTGGTCGTGCTGCTGAAGAAATGGTGTTTCATGATCCAACAACTGGTGCATCAAATGACATTGAAAAAGCTACAGGTGTTGCTAAAGCCATGGTTACTCAATATGGCATGACTGAAAGATTAGGTGCCATAAAATATGGTACTGAAGGAAGAGACGTTTTCTTAGGTAGAGATTTAAATCATCAAAGAGATTATTCTGAAGATGTGGCAGCAGCGATTGATGAAGAAGTTAGAAAACTCATTGATAACGCCCATCATGAAGCTTATGCAATTCTTGATTTAAACCGAGCAACTTTAGATAAATTAGTTGTTGAACTTCTTGAAAAAGAAACACTTGATAAAGAAGAAGTTGCAAAAATATTTGAAAAACTAAAGCGTAGCCCTAATCGCCCGGCTTGGACTGGTTCAAATAAACGCAAACCATCTAAAAAAGGTCCTGTTAAAGCACCGGTTCGTTTAGTCAAACCCGAGGACACTAAAGCATCATTGGAGCACCCAAGTCAGACACAGAAATCAAGTGGGGCAGTAGCCAACGAAGTAAAAAATTCAAAAAATAAATAAAACATTATGAATGAAAAAACTCGTATCAGTCCAAATGCTGATCCTTTAGCAGATATTGATCCTGCTCAAAGACAAAACTTTGATCAACAAAAAATTGAAAATGCAATCAGGGAAATTATAATTGCTATAGGTGAAGATCCAGATAGAGATGGATTACAAGACACACCAGCAAGGGTTGCCCGAGCTTATAAAGAAATGTTTGCCGGACTTTATGAAAGACCAGAGGATGTACTAGCAACAACTTTTGATTTAAATCATAATGAATTAGTAATTGTTAAAAATATTGATATTTTTTCTGTGTGCGAACATCACCTATTACCCTTTGTGGGCAAAGCTAGTGTTGGCTATATTCCCAATAACAATGGCCAAATAACTGGTTTGTCAAAATTAGCTCGATTGATTGATGTTTATGCTAAGCGACCACAAGTTCAAGAAAGATTAACTTCTCAAGTCGCAGATGCATTGATGAGAATTCTTAAACCACAAGGTGTGATTGTGGTTATTGAATGTGAACATTTTTGTATGAGTATGCGCGGAGTGAATAAACCAGGATCGAAAACTACCACCTCAGTTGTGCGCGGAAAATTAGAAGATCCAGCTCTCAGACACGAAGCATTAACACTTATCTCCCATAACTCATGAGTCAAGGCTCACGCCGCCAACCAGCAGGTCTTTCACCAACATTGGCGAAGCTGAATAGATGCTTAGTAGTTGGTGTTTTAAATGTAACTCCTGATTCTTTTTCTGACGGGGGATTATTTAGTGA
Source organism: Candidatus Nanopelagicales bacterium (assembly GCA_016463095.1). Taxonomy (GTDB): domain Bacteria; phylum Actinomycetota; class Actinomycetes; order S36-B12; family UBA5976; genus ATZT02. The sequence goes on along the minus strand of JAEMSA010000001.1, from coordinate 31,742 downwards.
TACCAATGCTGCAGTCAAATATGCACAAGATTTAATACAAAACGGGGCAGATTTAATTGACGTAGGTGGTGAGTCCACTAGACCTGGTGCTTCACGAATAACAACTTTGGAAGAACAAAAAAGAGTAATTCCAGTAATTAAAGAATTAACTAGTTTAGGAATTATTACCAGCATTGACACAATGAATAGTGAAACAGCTTTAGTAGCGGTTAATGCTGGAGCGCAAATGGTAAATGACGTCAGTGGGGGTTTGGCTGATGAAAATATGCATAAATGTGTTGCAGATTTAAATGTTCCCTACGTCCTAATGCATTGGCGTGGACACTCAACAGTGATGGATAATTTAGCAACTTATTCCGATGTTGTCACAGAAGTAGTAAACGAAATTCAAATTCAAGTGGATAACGCCATAAAATCTGGAATAGATAGAAATAAAATTGTGATTGATCCTGGTTTAGGTTTTGCAAAAAACCCAGAACATAACTGGGAAATATTGAAAAAATTCAACGAATTACATCACCTAAATCTGCCAATTTACATTGGAGCCTCTCGAAAGAGATTCTTGACCGATTTTGCAATCCCCCGGGGATCCTTGGAACCAAAGGATAGAGACATTGCCACTTCGATAATCACTTCTTATGTTTCTTTGAATGGCGCCTGGGCAGTTCGGGTGCATGATGTTTCGGCTAGTTCAGCAGCAGTTAAAATAATGAACCTAGTTAAGGAAACCTGATGGCTGTAGACAAAATTACGCTCACTGGGCTCAAAGTGTATGGATATCACGGGGTATTAAAAAAAGAAAGAAAAAAAGGTCAAGAATTTATCGTTGATATTTCTGTTTCTTACAAATCGAATAAAGCAGTTGATACCGATGATATAGAATACGCAATTAATTATTCAGAAATCGCCCTGATAGCTAAACAAGTAATTGAAGGTGAGCCTAAAAATCTTATTGAAAAAGTTGCGGATGATATCGCTACTAAAATAATTGAAAAATTTGATGTTAAAACAGTAAGAGTTACATTGCATAAACCTAATGCTCCTTTAGATGTGATATTTGACGACGTAAGCGTGAGTGTAGAAAGAATGAAATGAAAGCAATAGTTGCTCTAGGATCTAACCTGGGTGACAGATTTAATTTTTTGCAAAATGCGGTAATTGAAATCAATGCGATAAGTCAAACTAAAGTGACAAATATTTCTAGTGTTTATGAAACTCTTCCTGTAGGTGGGCCAGCCCAAGATAACTATTTAAATGCAGTTATTAGTTTGGAAACCTCATTAAACGCAGAAGAATTACTTCTCAAGTTATTAATAATTGAATTAAATTTAGGCAGAGAAAGAACTATAACTTGGGGTCCAAGAACAATTGATTTAGATTTAATTGATTTCGAAAGCCAATCAATTAATAGTCCAAATTTAGTGTTACCCCATCCTAGAGCTCACGAAAGATGTTTTGTCATGAAACCTTGGGTTGAGATAGATCCAGCAGCTAACCTGGGAGACACCAGAATTGAAGAAATCTTAAGAAAGTTAGATTGCACTGGAGTTAACCTTTTTCCAACTAAACTGGTGAATCAATGAAGCCCACCACAGTAAAAAACATTCTTAGTTTCATGTTTATTTCAATGATTGTTGGTTATTTTTTAACCAGTATTTATGAAAATTTAACTAGTTCCTACCTTCCTGTAAGCAGCAACACCGTTATTGCTTTGACTATATTAAATTTTGCTTTGCTTTATTGGATCATTATTTTCAAGAATCGTTTGAGTGAGGCAAGAGATAAGAATCAAGTAATTTCACAAAGGAAAGCCCCACCCCATCCTTTGGTAGCAGCTCGAACAGTTGCATTGTCTTTTGCTGGGAGCAGAGCAGCTTGTTTGATATTAGGATTTTATTTTGGAATGATTTTGAATTTATTGCCAAATGTTGAACTGAGTCCAATAAAGTCACGGATTTTTATGGCCCTAATAATAATTGCATTAAGTGGACTCTTGCTTGGACTTTCGTTATGGTTAGAAAAGATCTGTCGGATAAAAGATTCAGATGACAAACCGGGCGATAACGCATCTTTTGCCTAAAGAATAGAGTTCAGATATGACTCTGCTGGTTCATGGTAATGCTGAACTTCGTTTGGCTATGAATGGTTTAGGTAGCAATATTTGTCTTGTTCCCACCATGGGAGCACTTCACGAAGGTCATGGGGCATTAATTGATGCTGCAAAAGATTTTGCGGGCAAAGACGGGTGTGTAGTAGTAAGTGATTTTGTTAACCCAAAACAATTTGGACAAGAAGAAGATTTTGAAAAATATCCTAGGAATCTTGAAAGTGATTTAAAAATTGCACACAGTGCCGGGGCACACATTTTGTGGGCACCAGGTGTTGAAGATGTTTATCCAGGCCAATGGCCTTTAGATATCGAATCTGATCCAAGATTTGAAATAATGGAAGGAAGAAGTCGTCCCGGACACTTTGCCGCAGTGATCGAAGTTGTCACTCGTTTGTTCGACATTGTGCAACCAAATGTTGCTGTCTTTGGTGAAAAAGATTTTCAACAATTAATTTTTATTTCCGAGATGGCCCAAAAACGTGATCCACAAATTGGAATTTTGGCAGTACCAACTAAACGAGCAGCTGACGGTTTAGCACTTTCCAGTAGAAATGTTTACCTCTCTTCTGATCAAAGAAACGTGGCCCATTTGATTCCCGATGCATTAAAAAAAGCAGTGCAACTAGCAAGTAAAGGTGCAACTCAATCTGAGATCAAAAAAACAGTGACAGAAATTATCAATACTTCTGATCTAATTGAAATTGATTATCTTGAAATATTGACCAATGATTTGACCGAACTAAAAACAGGAATAGTGGGTAGAATTCTAATTGCCGTTAAACTGGGTAACACCCGCTTAATCGATAACATGCCAATTCTCTTACAGGATAAAAATGACTCAAATTAATTTGGTACAAAGGTTAAATTCAACCGAACCTGGGTGGACCATAAATGCTGATGTGATTGTTATCGGTTCAGGAATTGCAGGTTTAACTGCAGCGCTGTCAGCTCGGGCAAAAGGTTTATCGGTTTTATTGCTCACTAAAGATGTGTTATCCACTAGTTCAACTTCTTGGGCACAAGGTGGAATTGCTGCAGCACTTGGTCCAGGAGATTCACCCGACCAACATTTTCAAGACACCTTGGAAGCTGGTGCTGGTTTATGTGATCAAGATTCAGTAAAAATTCTTGTCCAAGAAGGACCTGCAGCGGTGCGAAGATTAATTAATTTAGGCGCAACTTTTGATTTAGATTCAGCAGGCAACGTGGCATTAACTAGAGAAGGTGGACACAGAAGACATCGCATTGCCCATGCAGGTGGTGATGCCACTGGAGCAGAAATATCACGCGCCCTTGTTGCCAAAGTTTTAGCTGATCCCAAAGTAAGAATTTTTGAACACGCACTTGTACTTGATTTATTAAAAGATAAATTTGAAAGAGTTTGCGGAGTTACTTTGCACGTGATGGGTAAAGGAAGAATTGATGGAGTGGGTGCCGCGTTAGCTCGAGCAGTAATTTTAGCAACGGGTGGACTGGGTGCAGTTTTTGAACAAACCACAAATCCTTTAGTAGCAACTGGTGATGGGGTGGCACTGGCATTAAGAGCTGGCACAACTGTGGCAGATTTAGAATTTGTGCAATTTCATCCCACAGTGTTATGGGTAGGACCAGACTCCAGAGGATCTCAACCCTTAATAAGTGAAGCAGTTCGTGGCGAGGGCGCAATATTAAGAAATATAAACGGTGAAGCTTTTATGTCCAAGATTCACCCCATGAAAGATTTAGCTCCCAGAGATGTGGTGGCTCACGCCGTTCATGAAGAAATAATTAAAAGTGGTAAACCATTTGTTTATTTAGATGGCACAAAACTTGGAAAAGATATTTGGCTAAATAGATTTCCCAACATTTTATTGAGTTGTCAGGAAATAGGAATTGATCCGCTAGTTGAAATGATTCCGGTTGTTCCAGCAGCACATTATGCATCTGGCGGAGTTATTTCAGATATGACCGGAAGAACGGATATTCCAGGATTATTTGCAGTGGGAGAATGCGCTAGTACTGGTGTGCATGGAGCAAATAGGTTGGCTTCAAATAGTTTGCTTGAAGGACTTGTGGTGGCTGAGAGAATTGCCCAGCATTTAGTTGACTTACCAGCACAAAGTGAACCGTTAATAGATAATATTCCTTCAAATTTGATTGACGGTAAAGCCAGAAAAGAAATAACTGCCACAACCACTAAAGGTGCCGGTGCGGTAAGAAATTCTCAAGGATTACAACAAACAATCAACAATCTCGCACAATTAGCAACCAAGACCACCAATCTTGCTTCCACTCAAAGTTGGGAAGCAACAAATTTATTAACAGTTTCAAGTTTTCTTTCAAATGCTGCTCTGCGACGTGAAGAAAGTAGAGGTTCTCATTGGAGAACAGATTTTCCAGCCAGAAATGATGAAAGGTGGCTGGTGAGAATCCAAGGAAAATTAAATGAAGGTAAATTAGAACTTTCAGAAAAAGCTATCGGAAAGAAATAAAAAATGACAACTAAAGAGCAGGTTTATGAAGATTTACGCGAAGCCGGACTGGAACCTGAGTTAGTTCAAGCACTAGTCGATCTAGCAATTTCTGAAGACTTAATGGGTGGAAGCGATGTCACCTCCCTTGCCACTATTCCTGAAACCCAAATTTCGGAACTAGATTTAGTGACAAGATCATCGGGAGTAATTGCAGGTATTGATATTGCAGCATTAGTGTTTCTTTCTATAAGTGATAACAAAATAGCCGTCGAAAAATGTGTAACAGATGGTAGCGCAGTCGATTCGAAAACCTGTTTGTTAACAGTGAAAGGTCGAACCATTGATTTATTAGCAGCTGAAAGAACAGCTCTGAATTTTTTAGGACACTTAAGTGGAATTGCCACAACAACCAACAAATGGGTTAAAGAAATAGCTGGGACCAATTCCCAAATACGTGATACTAGAAAAACCACACCAGGTTTACGACTTTTAGAAAAATATGCTGTCAAAGCCGGTGGGGGCACCAATCACCGTATGAGTTTAAATGATCAAGCACTAATTAAAGATAATCACATCATCGCAGCAGGTTCAATTAAGAAAGCTGTTGAGAAAGTTAGGGATAAATTTCCTGAAATTGAATTTGAAATAGAAGTGGATAATTTAACTCAACTTGATGAAGCATTAGCAGCCCAGGCACAACTAATTTTGTTAGATAATTTCACCTTTGATGATTTGCAGAAAGCAGTGGGAATTGTTAATAAAAAAGCCAAACTTGAGGCTAGTGGCGGCTTAACTTTAGAAAATGCCCGCAAAATTGCTGAGACTGGTGTGGACTTTCTAGCCGTGGGTGCCTTAACCCATTCGGCGCCAGTGTTGGATATAGGTGGTGACCTGAGAACTGTTCGCTAAATACGCGAACTAATTTGGAGTTGCTAGGAGAGTAATAAATGTTGTTAGCAATAGATGTTGGTAACACCAACACAGTTTTAGGTCTTTATGACAATGAAAAACTTATTCAAAATTGGCGAATAAAAACAGATACTAATTCCACTGCTGATGAATTAATTTTAACTTATAACGGTTTATTAAAAGATCAACCCAAAGTTACCGGAATATCATTGTGCTCAACTGTTCCCTCAGTCTTAAGAGAAATGCGGTGGATGCTGGAAAGATATTTTCCTGAAGCTAAAACTGTAATTATTGAACCAGGGACAAAAACTGGGGTGCCCATTATTACTGATAACCCTAAAGAAGTTGGTGCTGATCGAATTGCTAATTCTTTAGCAGTATTTGAAAGACACGGTGGACCTTCAGTGGTAGTTGATTTTGGAACATCAACAAATTTTGATGTGGTTAGTGAAAAAGGTGAATTCCTAGGTGGAGCACTTGCTCCCGGAATTGAAATTTCTTTAGAAGCTTTAGCTAATAGGGCAGCACAACTGCGAAAAGTTGAATTTGTGAAACCAAGAAGTGTTATTGGTAAAAATACTGTTGAGGCATTGCAGTCAGGTGCTCTTTATGGATTTGCGGGCCAAGTTGATGGAATTTTGCAAAGAATAATTGCTGAGATTGGTCCATTAAAAGCAGTTGTTGCAACTGGTGGTCTTGCACCATTGGTTGTTGAAGAATCAAGCACCATTACTCATCACGAACCAGACTTGACCTTGGAAGGCTTACGGTTAGTTTTCGAAAAGAACAAGTAGTCTAGTTTTCTATGAGCAACGATGCCCCAGAGGATTTGAACGAACAAGAACAAATCCGTCGCGAAAAACTTGCCAGAATTCAATCCCAAGGTATCGATCCTTTCCCAGTTGGTTTCAAACCAGATCACACATTCTTAGAAGTTAGAAATGAAAACAAAGATTTAGCACCAGAGGCAAAAACTGGAAAAATAGTTTCGATAGCTGGTCGAGTAATGCTTAATCGCATTGCAGGAAAATTAATTTTTGCCACCTTGAGAGATGGTTCAGGTGATTTGCAAGTGATGATTGCAGCAGATGCCGTTGGGGAAGAATCTGTTGAACTTTGGAAAGAAATCGTCGATTTAGGTGATCATGTTGGGTTAACTGGTGAAGTTGTAACAACAAAGCGAGGAGAACTTTCTGTAAAGGCCAGTAAATGGTTAATTACAAGTAAATCTTTAAAACCATTACCTGATAAACATCATGGATTAAATGATCCTGAACAAAGAGTACGAATGCGTTACCTAGATTTAATTGTTAGACCAGAAGCAAGAGAGATGCTTCACCTTAGATCTAAAGTTGTTTCCAGTATTAGAAAATCGTTAACTGATCGAGGTTTTGTTGAAGTAGAAACCCCAATGTTACAAGTACTGCACGGGGGAGCAAATGCTCGTCCATTTAAAACTCATATCAATGCTTATGACATAGAATTATTTTTGAGAATTGCACCAGAGCTTTATTTGAAACGTTTACTGGTAGGTGGCGTAGATAGAGTATTTGAAATCAATAGAAACTTTAGAAACGAAGGTGCCGATACATCTCATAACCCTGAATTCACCATGTTGGAGATGTACCAGGCATATGGCGACTATGAAGTAATGCGTGAACTGACTCAACACTTAATTCAAGAGGCAGCTAAGAATGTTTTTGGCAAAGAAATAGCTAGACATTGGGATGATGAAGGAAACCAAACTGAGCACGACATCAGTGGTCAATGGCCGGTAGTAAAAGTTTACGACGGATTAACTAAAGCAACTGGTGAAACAATAAATGCTGACACAGATGAAAAAACTTTAAGAAATATCTGCGATAAATTAAAAATTTCTCATGATCCTAAATGGACTAGAGGCCAAGTGGTGTTAGAACTTTATGAACACTTATTGGAAGACAAAACAGTTCTGCCTACTTTTTATATTGATTTTCCAACCGATGTTGCTCCTTTAACTAGACAGCACCGAGAAGATAACAGAGTTGCAGAGCGCTGGGATTTGGTTGCCTTTGGTGCAGAGATTGGTACCGCTTACACAGAATTAAATGATCCAATCGAACAAAGAAAAAGATTAACTGAGCAAGCCAAGCTTGCTGCCGGTGGCGATGTGGAAGCTATGCAAATAGATGAAGATTTCTTACGAGCACTTGAATATGGAATGCCTCCAGCTGGTGGACAGGGAATGGGAATTGATCGAGTTTTAATGATGCTCACAGGCAGAGGAATTAGAGAAACAGTTTTATTCCCGCTGGTTAAACCACAATAAAATGTCTGCACTATCAATTCGTCCGGCCAAGACATCTGATGTGTCAACCATCAGAAAACTTGTTGACACTTACGCACCAGAACGAAGATTACTTTCTAAAGCAACGGTTACTTTGTATGAAGCAGTTCCAGAATTTTTAGTAATTGAAAAAGATGGTCAAGTAATAGGTGCAGGCGCAATTCACGTTTTGTGGGAAGACTTGGCTGAAGTAAGAACTGTGGCAGTGTTTCCTGAATTTAAAGATAAAGGAATTGGTTCGCAAATATTGGAAGCACTAATTAATAGAGCTAAAGAATTAGGTGTAAGAAGAGTATTTTGTTTAACCTTTGAAACAAAGTTTTTTGCTAAACATGGTTTTGCTGAAATTGAAGGCACACCTGTTGAACCAGAGATTTATCAACAGCTTCTACAGTCCTATGACGTAGGTGTGGCAGAGTTTTTAGATTTGGACAAAGTGAAACCAAACACATTGGGTAACACCCGAATGATCAAACACCTGTAATTTCGACCAAATATCCTTACCCCTACGTCTTGTTACCCATGGGGTAAATGAATACCACTTATAGGGATGTTTCCTCGATTTTTAGGTTGAATTTGCTAATTAAAACTAGAGACGTACTATAGATATAGAGGAAAAAACAAATTCCCCAAAGTTGATGCAAGGAGGCTTAAGTTAAATGTTCGAAAGATTCACTGATCGAGCAAGACGCGTAGTAGTTCTTGCGCAAGAAGAAGCCCGCATGCTCAACCACAATTACATTGGTACCGAACATATCCTTTTAGGTTTAATTCATGAAGGTGAAGGCGTTGCTGCTAAATCACTTGAATCATTAGGTGTTTCCCTTGAATCTGTTAGATCACAAGTTGAAGAAATAATTGGCCAAGGCCAACAAGCACCATCAGGACACATTCCTTTTACTCCTCGTGCCAAAAAAGTATTAGAACTTTCTTTAAGAGAAGCTTTACAATTAGGTCATAATTATATTGGAACAGAACACATTTTGCTTGGCCTTATTCGCGAAGGTGAAGGAGTAGCCGCTCAAGTTCTAGTGAAACTTGGCGCAGATCTAAATCGTGTTCGTCAACAAGTAATCCAATTACTTTCTGGTTACCAAGGAAAAGAACCATTAACTTCCGGTGCTCCAAATGAAGGAACCCCCTCAACTTCTTTAGTACTTGATCAATTTGGCAGAAACTTAACTCAAGCAGCTCGTGATGGAAAACTTGATCCAGTAATTGGTCGAGAAAAAGAAATTGAACGAGTAATGCAAGTACTTTCCCGTCGAACAAAAAATAATCCAGTTCTAATTGGGGAACCAGGTGTTGGTAAAACAGCAGTTGTTGAAGGACTTGCACAAAAAATTGTTAAAGGCGATATTCCAGAAACTTTGAAAGACAAACAGCTTTACACTCTTGATTTAGGATCATTGGTTGCCGGATCAAGATATCGCGGTGATTTTGAAGAAAGATTAAAAAAAGTATTAAAAGAAATACGTACCCGCGGTGACATTATTTTGTTCATTGATGAAATTCACACCCTGGTCGGAGCAGGTGCTGCCGAAGGCGCCATTGATGCCGCATCAATTTTGAAACCAATGCTGGCTCGAGGCGAACTACAAACAATTGGTGCCACCACTTTGGATGAATACCGTAAATATGTTGAAAAAGATGCCGCATTAGAACGTCGCTTCCAACCTATTCAAGTTCAAGAACCTTCCGTTGCTCATGCAATTGAAATCTTAAGAGGTTTAAGAGATCGCTACGAATCACATCACAAAGTTACAATTACTGATTCTGCTTTAGTTTCTGCTGCCACCTTGGCTGATCGATACATCAATGATCGCCAATTACCAGATAAGGCAATTGATTTGATTGACGAAGCAGGTGCTCGTCTACGTATTAACAGAATGACTGCCCCACCTGATTTGAGAGAATTTGATAACAAAATTGCTGATGTGAGAAAAGAAAAAGAATCAGCTATTGATGCTCAAGACTTTGAAAAAGCTGCGGCATTGAGAGATAAAGAAAAGACCTTAATTTCTGAAAAGAATGAACGCGAACGTGAATGGAAAGCAGGCGATTTAGATATCGTTGCTGAAGTTGACGAAGATTTGATTGCAGAAGTATTAGCGATGTCAACGGGAGTGCCTGTTGCCAAGTTAACTGAAGCAGAATCCAAAAGATTGTTACGCATGGAAGAAGAACTACATAAACGTGTTATTGGTCAAGAAGATGCCATTAAAGCTTTGTCTAAATCAATTAGAAGAACTCGTGCTGGACTAAAAGACCCTAAAAGACCAGGTGGCTCATTTATTTTTGCTGGACCTTCTGGTGTTGGTAAGACCGAACTTTCTAAAACTTTGGCCCAATTCTTATTTGGTGATGAAAACGCATTAATCATGTTAGACATGTCTGAATATTCAGAACGTCACACTGTTTCAAGATTGTTTGGATCTCCTCCCGGATATGTGGGTTATGAAGAAGGTGGACAGCTAACTGAAAAAGTTCGCCGTAAACCTTTTTCAGTAGTGCTTTTTGACGAAGTTGAAAAAGCGCATCCAGATATTTTCAATTCACTGCTCCAAATCTTGGAAGACGGTAAATTAACCGATTCTCAAGGTCGCATGGTTGATTTCAAGAACACAGTAATCATCATGACCACCAACCTTGGTAGCCGAGATATTTCTAAAGGTGTGGGTCTTGGTTTTTCAATGGGTGATGATGTTGAAGGAAGTTATGACCGCATGAAACTAAAAGTAAATGAAGAATTAAAACAACATTTCAGACCAGAATTCTTAAACCGACTAGATGACGTGATTGTGTTCCATCAATTAACTCGTCCAGAAATATTACAAATTGTTGAATTAATGATCACTTCCCTTGATGATCGTTTGAAAGACAAAGACATGGGACTGATCATGACTGATCAAGCTAAAGAATTGCTTGTTGATAAGGGCTATGACCAATCTCTTGGTGCAAGACCTATGCGAAGAACAATTCAACGAGAAATTGAAGATGTGTTGAGTGAAAAGATTTTATTTGGTGAATTAACTGCTGGAAATCTTGTGGTAGTCGGCGTGGAAGGCGAAGCTGCTAACAATGATAAGAAAACCCTTGATACCAGAGTCTTTACTTTCACTGGCGAAGTTAAACAAGCTCTACCAGATGCCCCACCTGTAAATAGCACTGTTGAATAATTTAGTTCTTACTAATTTCTTCAGCTCTTTTAATTGCAGCACCAAGTGCATTTTCCCAAATACCTTTTAAATCTTTACTTTCTAAGAATTCAATCGCTGCCTGGGTGGTTCCCTGGGGAGAAGTAACTTTTCTTCTCAATTCAACAACGTCATCAGCTGAACTTTCAAATAAGGCACTAGATCCCACGAAAGTGTTTTCCACTAAAACTTGAGCTACATCTCTAGCCAGGCCATGTTTAACAGCTGATTCAATTAATAATTCAGTTACAAAAAAATAATAAGCTGGGCCAGAGCCTGAAGTTGCTGCTACTACATCAATCAAATTCTCTTCTACAACAACAACTTGACCAACTGCTGCTAAGAGGTTTTTAGCAATAGTTAAGTGCTCGGCTGTTGCAAATTCACCCTTAGCCAAACCCGTTACACCCTTACCAACCAAGGCTGGGGTGTTAGGCATAGCTCTCACCACAGCAGCATTATTGATTCCTAAGTTTTTTGCTATGTAGCTAGAGGTAATTCCCACGGCAATAGAAATGATCAACGTATTTTGGTTTATGTGTTTGCCAATCAAAGGTAATACTTCGTCCATGTTTTGAGGTTTTACCCCGAGGACAACGACATCACAATCTTTAATTGCTGAAATTTCAGTGGAACAAACAACTTGATACCTCTGGGAGATGCGGTCAACGCTTGCTTGGACCTTATCTACACAAACTATGTCTTGGGCTGACACCACATTGTCTAGCAGACCTTTTAATATGGCTTCACCCATATTGCCGGTGCCAACAATGCCTATTTTCACGACTAATTCTTTCTACTTAATGTGACTTATTGAACAAGAGTACTTTGCGTATCGCAGAAACTCTCCGAGTAGGCTCTCGCCTATGACCGAATTTTTGAAAGATACTCCTCGTACTTGGCTTGAATTTATAGATCCGGATGCCTCAGGCACAATTATCAAAGCTGATTTAACGTGGTTAACGTCCAATTGGGAATGCATATTTGGCAGAGGCTGCAAAGGTGTTGAGAAATCAAATCCAAATGATGGTTGCTGTGTTCATGGTGCACATTTCACTGAAGCAGCAGACAAAAAAAGAGTTGCTAAATGGGTTAAGAAACTAACTCCGGATATTTGGGAAAAGCAAGAACATGCAAATTCTAAAAAAGGTTGGACTGAAAGAGAAGATGGAATTGAAAAAACACGAGTAGTAAATGGTGCTTGCATATTTATGAACTCACCAGAATTTGCTGGCGGGCAAGGTTGCGCACTGCATAAACTTGCGTTAGTAAAAGGTGCTAAACCTTTGGAAGCAAAACCTGATGTTTGTTGGCAATTACCAATTAGAAGAAGCTATGAAACCCGAGAATTTGAAGATGACACAGATTTTCAAGTAATTGTTATCGAAGAATATAAAAGAAAAAATTGGGGAGATGGTGGTCACACCATGGATTGGTACTGTTCCTCAGATACCGATGCCCATGTTGCTGAAGATCCTGTTTACATCAGCGAAAAAGATACTTTAATAGAATTAATTGGAAAAAAAGCATACGCAGTCTTGAAAGAACATTGTGATAATCGTGTGACATTACTAAAAACAATTAAAAAATTACCTGGTAGAAAAGCAAAAGAAGTTTTGCTATCGCTAAATCCTCATCCAGCTGATCGTTTTATTTAAAAACTTTTAAATCACTTCTGTAACAGTGCTGTATTCAAACCCACTAGCATGTCTGATTCCCTTAGATAACCCCCCTCCTCTCTTGTGTTACTAGGCACCGAGGCATTACCGTGGCATCACACGTCACTTAAGGCTTAGGGAAGGTCTTAAAGCGTGTAAGAAAGAGGCAAGTAAATGGCGACAAGCCCAGATAGACCTTTAGGCGAAGTTAGATTCTTGACTGTGGCAGAAGTTGCCGCATCAATGCGAGTATCAAAGATGACTGTTTATCGATTAGTTCACTCCGGCACAATGCCAGCAGTGCGCGTTGGTAGATCGTTTCGTGTTCCAGAAGCAGCAGTTTCTGACTACTTGCGCGAATCATTCGTAGAGGCTGGCTGATTTCCCCTCAGCCAGCTTTCCCCACTTTTAAGGGGTTGTTCTAAATCTCTAAACGAGTCAAAGTTCTTTCCAAACCAGGTTGCCATCTCTGTGATGATGCCATCAAAATTATTGCCCAAGTTACCAGTGAATTAAACATCGATTATGAAGTTGAAGAAATCCAAAACAATCCTGAGTTAATGCATCTTTATGGGGAAGAAATCCCGGTGATATTTGTTGACGGCAAACGCCATGATTATTGGCGAGTAGACCCGGAAAGATTAAGAAAAGCACTCAGCTAAAGGTCCTCAATTTGTGAGACGATTTGTGCTTTTTTGCACAAATGTGTACCTTTGGATATATGCCATCAAAAGTCCCATCATCAATAAAAGATGGTCACACCCACAAAATTTCTGAAGCTACAGTTTCTAGGTTGCCTGCTTATTATCGGGCTTTAAGCCAATTAGCAGATGCCCAGCAAATACGAATTTCTTCCGAAGAGTTAGCTGCGTTAACTGGTGTTTCTAGTGCCATGCTTCGAAAAGATTTATCTCATTTAGGTTCCTATGGCACCCGTGGTGTTGGTTATGAAGTTGAGTTTTTGCGCTACCAAATTTCTCGGGAAATGGGACTTAATCAAGATTGGTCAGTAGTAATTGTGGGAGTAGGAAATCTAGGTAGAGCACTTGCTCATTACGGCGGGTTCGGTTCTCGCGGATTTCGAGTCGTTGCTTTAGTTGATGCAGATCAAACTTTAATTGGCACAAAAGTTAAATGTGGAGCTGAAGGAAAAACTGTTGAATTATTAGTTCATGCCTTAAGTGATTTAGAAGATGTAATAAAAGAAACAAATGCTCGACTAGGGGTAGTTGCTACTCCTGCAGAAAGTGCGCAAGTTGTAAGTGATCGTTTAGTAAAAGCAGGAATAAGAAGCATCTTAAATTTTGCTCCAGTTCATTTAAGTGTTCCTGAAGGTGTTGATGTCAGAAAAGTTGACTTGGCATCAGAACTACAAATATTAGCATTCCACGAACAACGCAAAGCCATATAGAAACGAAAGGTAATTAAGTGACTAAGAAAAAGATTATTGTTCTGCCCGTAATTTATGTTGCGGCGGGACCTGGAGACCCACAATTAATAACTTTGCGTGGCATCAATGCACTTAAACAAGCAGAATTAATTATTGCTGATGTAAACACCATGGATATTGCTAATGCTCACGCAAATGAAAACGCAGATGTGGTGGCAGCAGTCGATGAAGATGGTGTACCAATGGCACCAGCTGTGAGAGCACGTTTAGCAATTGATGCAGCCAAAGAAGGCGCAGCAGTTGTCAGATTGTGCGCAGGAGACCCTGTAGTAGAAGACAACTTAGCTGTGGAAGTTTCCACACTTGCTAAATCCAAAATTGAATTTGAATATGTTCCGGGAGTTTCACCAATCACTTCAGTTCCAACTCATGCCGGAATGTCACTTTTTGCCAATAAAGGAAAAGAAGTTCACATCCTCAATGGCTCAGAACCAATTGATTGGGCTTTGCATCTAGATCCAACAATTCCAATCGTGGTAATCAATGCTGCAGATAAAGCACCAGCTATCGCAAGTGCTCTCATTGCTCGCGGTCGCGATGTCACCACCCCAATTTCTGTTACCCGTGATGGCAGCACCACTGATCAAAGAACCATTGTTTCGACATTGGAAAACATTCCACTAGTGGCAAAGGCGGCTAGACAATCAGGACAAGGCGTAATTGTGATAGGCGATCTTGTTAACAACAGAGATAAATATCAATGGTTTGAAAACAAATCCTTATTTGGTTGGAAAGTTTTAGTGCCCAGAACTAAAGAAGATGCTGAAGATTTTCAAAAACTTTTAGCAGTTTATGGAGCTGTTTCAGTAGAGGTTCCCACAATTTCGGTGGAGCCACCAAGAACTCCACAACAAATGGAAAGAGCAGTTCACGGTTTAGTTTCAGGACGATTCCAATGGGTTGTTTTCACAAGCACAAATGCGGTAAGAGCTGTGCGAGATAAATTTGTTGATTATGGTTTGGATGCCAGAGCTTTTGCTGGATTAAAAGTTGCCGCAATTGGCCAACCCGTAATTGATGCACTTGTTGAATTTGGGGTTAAACCAGATTTGTTCCCAACCAATGAACATAACTCCGAAGGACTATTAGAAGTATGGCCAAAGTTTGATCAACTGTTAGATCCCATCAACAGAGTTTTCTTACCACGCGCAGACATTGCAACCGAAACACTCGTCGAAGGAATGCAAGCTAAAGGTTGGGAAGTTGAAGACATCGTTGCCTTTAGAACAGTACGTGCAGCTCCTCCTCCTGCGCACACTCGTGAATTAATTAAAAGTGGTGGATTTGATGCGGTGCTGTTTACTTCTGCAAGTACGGTAAGAAACCTTGTCGGAATTGCTGGTAAACCACACGCTTCAACTGTTGTTGCAGTGATTGGTCCCCAAACAGCACAAGCCGCACAAGAACATGGTTTAAGAGTTGATGTGCAAGCAGAATCACCAAATGTTTCAATTCTGATTGATGCACTTGCTGCACATGGTGAAACTTTAAGACTGGCAGCCATTGAAAATGGCGACAACGTGTGGCGACCAAGTAAACGTCGCGGTTCAATGCGCCGTAAACATTAAGAAGTAAAAACTATGGCAAACAAAACCCTTGTCCATGTGATGAGACATGGGGAAGTTTTTAATCCAGAAAAAGTACTCTACGGAAGATTGCCCGGATATAAATTATCTGAACTTGGGCTAAGAATGGCCGATCGTGCTGCTCAACATTTTCAAAACAATGATTTAGCACTTATTGTTTCTTCACCACTTGAAAGAGCACAGCAAACTGCAGCTCCTACTGCTAATTCTCATAATCTAAAACCTGAATTAGAAAGTTTAATTATTGAAGCCGAAAACATATTCGAAGGTAAAAGAGTTTCAGTTGGAGACGGAGCATTAAGAGACCCGCGCAATTGGTGGTATTTGAGAAACCCAATTAGACCATCATGGGGAGAGCCTTACAAGCAAATTGCAGACAGAATGAGCACAGCAATATTTGCTGCCCGTGATTTAGCACAAGGAAGAGAAGCCTTATTGGTTTCACACCAATTACCGATTTGGATTGCCAGACTTGGAGCTGAAGGTAAATCATTTGTGCACGATCCCCGTAAACGTCAATGCAATTTAGCAAGCGTGACAACTTTTGTTTTCGACGGTGAAAATTTAGTTGAAATTAAATACGAAGAACCTTCGGCAGATTTAGTCAAAGATGCAAGCAAAATTTCTGGTGCGTAATTTAAAAGTAGTTTTGAGTTTATTAGTTCTTTCAGCTTGTGCTAGCCCAAATGCTGCCATCCAAAATTCTGGGGAGGCAGGATTTATTTCAGGAGATGGAACAGCAACATTTCTTCAGATCGATGAAAGAAAATCTGCACCCAAATTAGCTTCCACAGATTTTAACGGTGCAAAAATTAGTCTTGAAAACTTTAAGAATAAAGTTGTGGTCATAAATGTTTGGGGATCGTGGTGCTCCCCGTGTAGAAAAGAAGCAACTGAACTCGAAGAACTTTATTTAAAAAACAAAGACAGTGGAGTGCAATTTATTGGAATAAACATAAGAGACTCGAAAGTCTCTGCAGAGAAATTTGTGACAAATTATCAGATAACTTATCCAAACATTTTTGATAGAGATGGAATATTGCTACTGGGCTTTAAAGAAACATTGCCAGCCAATGCAATACCTTCCACTGTTCTTATAGACAAAAATGGTTTAGTGGCAGCAAGGCAATTAGGGCCTATTGACAGAGCTTTAATTCAAGGATTTATTTCAAGTTTGGTGGAAGAATGAACGCGGTAAGCCAAGGTTCCTTATTAATAGCTATTTTATTATCTTTTAGCGCAGGAATCATTTCTTTCTTATCTCCCTGTGTTTTGCCACTTGTACCCGGTTATCTTTCTTTTATAACTGGATTTGGTTTGGAGGCCAATACAACAGTTAGGAAATCTAAAGCACTTTTGGCAACTCTATTGTTCATTTCAGGTTTTACTTTCGTGTTTGTTTGTATTGGGATGTTCTTCGGTGGCATTGGCGGATGGTTTTTATTAAATGGAAGAATCATTGAAAGAATCATGGGAATTTTTGTGATCCTTTTAGGTTTAAGTTATTTAGGTGTTTGGAACTTATTTAACCGAGAATTTAGATTTCATACACCGGTTAAGCAGGGGATTGCTGGTGCACCATTTATGGGAGCATTGTTTGCAATTGGTTGGACACCTTGCATCGGTCCAACATTGGCAGCTGTGCAATCACTGGCTTTTAATCAAGCCACTGTTGGCAGAGGTGCACTTCTTTCTGCTGTTTACGGATTCGGATTAGGTTTACCTTTTTTGATAATTACTTTCGCTTTAGAAAAAGCCCTAGTTTCGGTGAGATGGTTACGCCAACACCAATTGAAGTTCTTACGAACTGGCGGAGTATTTCTTATTGTGATTGGATTATTGTTAACTACCGGAATGTGGTCTGAGCTAACTGTGCAAATGAGAGTTCTTGTTTCAGGATTTACTCCACTGCTATGAAAAAACAAATATCTGCCAAGCAGAGAACTGAAACTCCACTTCCGCCCCTGGATTTTGCAGGATTCTTACGTTGGACTTGGCGTCAATTAACAAGTATGAACACTGCTTTGTTGCTTTTGCTTTTAGTGGCCCTGGCAGCAATTCCTGGATCTTTGCTACCGCAAAGAACAGCTTCAATTCTTAAAGTCAACAATTGGAAAAACGAAAATCCCTCACTTGCCCAAATTTTTGACAATTTGAGTTTATTTGATGTTTATGGTTCTTTTTGGTTTTCAGCAATCTACATTTTATTAATGATTTCGTTAATAGGTTGTGTTATTCCTAGACTCAAAGTTTATTGGCAATCTTTTAATGAACAGCCACAAAGTCCACCAATCAAAATCGAAAGATTTGAAGGCTATCGAAAAATTCAATTGACTAATACAAGTTTGAATAAAATCGAAGCCGAGTTAAAGAATTCAGGTTGGAGAATTAACCGAGAGGGAAACGGTTTAACAGCCGAAAAAGGATACGCCAGAGAAGCTGGAAACTTGGTGTTTCATGCCAGCATGATCTTTTTAACTATTGCTTTAGCTTTGGGTGCCTTGTTTAGTTATCGGGGAACTGTAATTGTTAAAGAGGGAAATGGTTTTGCTAACACCTTGACCCAATACGACGATTTTAGGGCCGGAAAATTATTCAATATAGAAAGCATGCCCAATTTCTTTTTTACTTTAAACGATTTTGTCGTGGAGTTTGAACGAAGTATTAATCAAACAGGTTCACCTAGAAAATTCGAAGCAGATATCACATTAAACGGTAAAGATGATTTGATGGTTTTGGTCAACAAACCTTTCAATGTTGCAGGCACAAAAATTTATTTAACCGGTCATGGTTATGCCCCGCGAGTAGAAATATTAAATCAGAAACAAGAAATTGTTTATTCAGATTCAATTACTTTCTTGCCTCAAGACGGAAACTTTACTTCCACAGGGGTTATCAAAATTCCTGATGAAAAACCTCAATTGGGAATTAAAGCTAGTTTTTTACCTACAGCAAACATTGATCCAATGAACGGTCCTATTTCAACTTTTCCGGCATTAGACAACCCTCAATTATTTATGACTCTTTGGCAAGGAGATCTTGGGGTTAACGAAGGAATCGCACAAAGTATTTACCGTCTTGATACCACCAAAATGACCGAGCTTGGCATAGAAGAATTAAAGCCAGGTGAAACTTGGAAAACTGAGCAAGGTATGGAAATAAAATTTTTAGGAGTTGAACAGTTTGCTTCTTTCCAAGTCGCTTATGAACCGGGAAGATTCTTAGCTCTGATCGGAGCAACTCTTGCCATGTTGGGCATGTTTTTTGGATTAGGCATTCAGCGACGAAAAATTTGGGTGCTGATGCCGAAAGTTCAAAATGGCCCTAGTGTTATAGAGATAGCTGGATTGGCAAAAAGTGATAGCCATGACATCAATAAAGATATAGACAAAGTGTTGCAGAAACTTGGCATCATCAAAATTGAAAAGAAAGGAAATAGATCAATTTGAGTACAAACTCATTAAGTAATTTATTGGTTTATTTTGCAATCTTCTTGTCCGCTTTTAATCTAATACTTTTTTCAATAACACTTAGTCAGTCGAAAAAACAATCAAGAGTTTCAAATATTGCCATGGCTCTCACTTGGCTTATCGGAACATTTCTAGCCGTAGCCTTAATTTTAAGAGCCGTAGCAGCACAGCGTGCTCCTATGGGAAACATGTATGAATTTGCAGTGGCCTCAGCAACTGCAATTATTTTTGCTTTCCTTTTTATTTCGATAAAGAAAGATATTTCCTGGTTAGGTATTTTTATAATTGTGCCGGTAATCATACTTTTAGGTTTAGCTGTCATCGTGCTTTACACAGAAAGTGGTCCACTAGTTCCAGCACTGAAATCAAGTTGGTTACTTATTCACGTCTCTTCAGCAATAATTTCTTACGGAGCTTTTACTATTAATTTTGCGTTATCTATTTTGTATCTTTTGAGAGTTAAGGGAAAACTAAAATCTTTACCTAGTCCAGATCGAATTGATGAATTTTCATACAAAGTTGTACTTTTTGCTTTCCCCATTTGGACATTCGCAGTTATCTCGGGTGCAATTTGGGCAGAAAGTGCTTGGGGAAGATATTGGGGATGGGATCCAAAAGAAACTTGGGCTTTCATAACCTGGATTATTTATGCTGCATATTTACATTCCAGAGTTACCGTTGGGTGGAAAGGTACCAAAGCTGCTTGGGTAAGTATTTTTGGATACGCCGCCATTGTTTTCAACTTTTTTGTAATAAATATTTGGGTGACAGGTTTACATAGTTACGCGGGCGTTTAGTTAATGAAAAATGTTTTAATTTATACATTTTTAAGAATTCTCATTTTGGCTTCCTTTTTGGGTGCTGGGTACTTGATCGGTTTACGCGGAATCATCTTACTTTTAATGGGTTTCTTGGCTTCTGGAATTGTGAGTCTTTTTGTCCTGTCTAAAACAAGAGATCAGTTATCAAGTTCCATTTTTTCAGCATCCCAAAGAGTTAACAAGAAAATCGCTTCAGCAGCTGAAAAAGAAGATAAACTGATTGATGAAAATTAATTAGTCTCTAGAACTAAAGAAATTGAAATAAGAATTGCCCAAATTAATTCTGTTTGACTAGTCTTAACTAAAACTGGAATCAAATCCTTTCCTGTAGCTTTATTTAACACAGATCTAATACAGGTACCTGCAAATATTAAAGCAAGTAACTGAACTTGAATAACGGCCCCGACTTCTTGAGTGGGATTAAATCTTCCATATATAAATAAGGCAGGAATCAAAATAAAAGGCAAGATCATCATAAACACAAATAAGTATCTTGTTTTCTGGTCTCCTAATTTAACGGCTAAAGTATTTTTATTGTTTAGTTGATCTTTTTCTCTGTCTCTTAAGTTATTTACTACTAATATTGCTGAGGCGAAAAGTCCTATTGAGATCGCATAAATTAAGAAATAAGGTTTAAAGAAAAGTGTTTGAGCATAAACTGTTCCAAGCACGGCCACTAGACCGAAATAAATGAAAACAGAAATTTCCCCTAATCCTGCATAGCCATAAGGTCTTGACCCACCGGTGTAACTCCAGGCAGCCACAATGGCGCTAAATCCCAAAAGTAAAAACCACCATTGTTTTGAGTAAATAGTTATCATTAATCCAGCAACTGCGGAAATGAAGAAAAATAGCATTGCCGCATTTTTTACAGATTTTGGTGAAGCTAATTTTTGTCCAACTAAACGCACGGGACCAATTCGCTGATCATCTGTACCCCTGATTCCATCTGAGTAGTCATTGGCGTAATTAACTCCGATTTGAATAGCAATACTTACCACTAAAGCTAAAATTGAAATGAGTAAATTAAAAGATTTTTCATAAAAAGCTAGTGAACTTCCCACTAAAACTGGAGCAATTGCTGCGCCTAATGTTTTTGGTCTCGCACCTTGAAACCAGAGATTTAAATTCATCACCTGAGAGAATCTACATCAATTTTGCCGTTTGGGAGTAAAGGCAATTCATGAGCAAATTTTATTATCCGTGGCTTTGCGGGACTTCCTAATTCTTTTTCAACCGCATCTTGTAGTGCAAGTAATTCTGCATTTCCCACAATTACAGCAGCCACAATTGTTCCCCAGGTTTCATCCGGCATAGCAAAAACAACCGCGTCCTCAACACCGGGTTGATCTCTTAACACATTTTCAAT
>JAEMSA010000001.1:1390-10383 GCA_016463095.1 Candidatus Nanopelagicales bacterium | reverse complement strand
TCAATTGCATGAACTGAAACATTCACCCCGCCTGAAATAACAATGTCATCACTTCTCCCAATTACTTTTAGTGTTGTGTTTTCATAAGTACCAATATCTTGAGTCATTATCCAATGATTATTAAATGTAATTTCATTCAATTGCTTAATACCTTCACTATTCCCGTGATAACAAGTGGCATTGCTGGGACTATTAATTGATATTCTCCCCGCACCACCATTGGCTGGATTTTCAATTCTGATGTTTACATCGTCGAGTGCTTTTCCATCCCAAACCACACCTCCGCAGGTCTCAGTCATTCCGTAGGTTCGAATTAAGTTAACTCCCGCATCTTTCAAATTTTTATAAACTTCTGGCGACATTTGACCACCACCAACCAAGATGGCATCAAATTTCTTAAGCAAATTTATGTGATCTTGTGCAATTAAGGCAGACAGTTGTGCTGCTACCAGGGAGGTTCTTACTCTGCCATTTTGAGCAACAAATGTTTGGGCGATACCTGCAAATATTTCAGGTGAAAATTTGCCATTTTCATCTAAGCCGTATTCCCATTTTTGATCCTGTGTGATTGCGCGGGCAATCACCATCGCGCCACCAATGAATGCTGGATTAATTGCCAGTAACCAAGAGGCTGGATTTTCAAACTTGGCGTTTACTAATTTCGTGGCAGACAATAAAGCAGTGGTAGAAATTTCCACAGCTTTGGGATTTCCTGTTGAACCGCTAGTGCAGACAAGTAAACCTGATTCGATAACGCAGGGAATTGAAACACCAATAGCAGTTTCGTATTTGTTACCTAAATTTTCACCTTTAGTTGCCGGAACCAGTGCAGTGACAACTTTTTCATTAATACATTTAGAAATTGCCTCGGAAACTGCGTCAGCAGCCTTCCGGCCTGGAGGCAGTAAAACTCGGTTTGCAAAGATTGGAGGCATCAGTACACCAGCGTAGAGAGTGAATGTTTTTAAGTGAATAACGAACCAGCAAAATCCTCAATCACATCTGTATTGAATTGGGAACCCCAAGGACAATGGCGCGATATCGAATATCACGTAGCCGAAGGCATTGCCAAAATCACAATAAATCGTCCAGAGAAAAGAAACGCTTTTCGACCACAAACTGTTACTGAACTAATTAAGGCTTTTGATTTAGCAAGAGATGACAATGAAGTTGGAGTGATAATTCTTACTGGAAAAGGTGATCTTGCTTTTTGTTCTGGTGGCGATCAAAGCATTCGCGGCGATGACGGATACATAGGAGACGATGAAGTTGCACAAAAAGGAATTGGTCGACTAAATGTTTTAGATTTACAAGTTCAAATCAGAAGATTACCTAAACCAGTTATCGCCATGATTGCAGGTTATGCAATTGGTGGAGGACATGTTTTACATGTTGTATGTGATTTATCGATTGCCGCTGACAATGCAAAATTTGGGCAAACAGGTCCAAGGGTTGGTTCTTTTGATGGCGGTTATGGTTCAAGTTTGTTATCTAGACAAATTGGATTAAAGAGAGCAAAAGAAGTTTGGTTTATGGCAAGACAATACGACGCAAAAACAGCATTGGAATGGGGATTAGTTAACTCCGTTGTTCCTTTGGTTGATTTGGAAAAAGAAACAGTTAAGTGGGCTAAAGAGATGTTGCAACATTCTCCAATGTCACTTCGTTTACTTAAAGCTTCTTTTAATGCAGCAGACGATGGATTAGCAGGAGTACAACAGTTGGCAGGGGATGCAACTTTGCTTTATTACATGAGCGAAGAAGCTCAAGAGGGTAGAGATGCTTACAAAGAAAAAAGAAGTCCTAACTTCGGTAAATTTCCAAAACGTCCTTGATCGGAAAGTCTGTGGAAATATTTACCAAAGAAATTGCCTTAGCTAATTTAAGAACTTTCAGAGTTGAATTGACTGATCCCATGCGGGGAGTTAGTTTCCGCGAAGGTGTTTTAATTAAAGGCGAATTTGGTTGGTCGGAGTTTGCCCCGTTTGCTCACCATTCAATAGAACACGCCACCCGTTGGTTACAAGCGGCTTTAGAAATGGCATGGACAGAATTACCTAAACCCCAAAGGATGCAAGTTGCTGTAAATGCAATTTCGACGAGCCCAGATCCACTAAAGGCACTGGCAATATTGGATGAAACGGGTTGCAAAACTTTAAAAATAAAATTATCTGGAACAAATATTGAAAGTGATTTCGAATTTTTACGGGTAATTGATCAAGCAAGAAAAGACATAACTTTTAGAATTGATTTTAATGGCAGTTTGCAACTAGAAACAGCACTAAGTTACTGCAGCAAGCTTTCCGAATTCGATGTTGAATATGTGGAACAACCCTGTGCAAGCCTGGATGAAATTAGGGACTTAAAAAAACAAACAGAAATGAAAATAGCAATTGATGAAAACCTTAGAATCAATGCTGACTCCACAAATCCAGCTCATGTTAAAGCCATCACAGCTCTTGCTGATTATGTAGTAATAAAACCAATTCCAGTTGGTGGGATAAAAAGATTTCTCAGCATTGCCGAGCAGGTATTTACTGAAGGAAAAAAAGTTGTGGTTTCAGGCTCGATGGATACCAGCATTGGTTTATACGAAACAGCTTTAGCGCAATCACTCTTGGGAGAGCGTTCACAATTGGTGGCAGGAGCTGGAACAGGCTCACTACTTTCTACTGATGTTGTGGCAAAAACGATTAAACCCCATAATGGAGCAATTGAGGTTACAAGACTAAATATTGATGATTCAAAAATTGTTGATAGCCCCAACAAAACAGAATTAATTCAAAAAATTAATCAAGCATTTGATTTTGGAAGACAGAGGAGTTGGTTTTAATTAAAGAAGATCTATTACCCCAGCCAGCCTCTGCACAAACTGCTGAATTAGTAGTTCAACAATTAATTAATAACGGAGTTCAGTTTGTTGCCCTTTCTCCAGGTTCCAGAAACGGTCCAATCTCTTTAGCGTTGGTCGAAGCCGAAAGACAAGGTTTACTTTCAGTGCATGTTCGTATTGATGAAAGAACTGCAGCATTCCTAGCTTTAGGAGCTGCAATTAAAACAGGTAAACCTACTGCAGTTTTAACAACCTCTGGTACCGCAGTAGCAAATCTTTTTCCTGCCATTGTTGAAGCAAAGTATGCAGGGATACCTTTTATTGTGCTCACAGCTGATCGTCCTGCCGCAACGCAAGGAACAGGTGTTAGTCAAGTAATTATTCAACGTGAAATATTTGGTGATTATGTTTCAAGAAGTATTGAAATTGCCTCTGAATCGTTGTTGATTGAAACTGCTTCAGCACGAGAAGCCATCAAGGAACGTATTAACTCAGTGCTATCTGCTGCTGAAAGAAATAGAGGCCCAGTTCATTTAAATATAGCTCTAGCAGAACCGTTAGTCCCAACTAAAAAATTTATTTTTGAACATAAAAAGAAAATTCAAAATGAAAGCGTGATCATACCAGAAAACATTTCAACCGAGTTACTTAATAAAAAAGGTGTCATAGTTGCTGGTGGAACAATCATTGAATATTTGAATTATGCCCAAGAATTAGGAAATGCACTTGATTGGCCGGTAATAGTTGAACCACCACATCAATGTGTGGGATCAGCAATGGTTTCTCACGCCCCAATACTTCTTTCCCTGCACTCAATAAATTTAAAACCAGAGGTAGTTTTAACGGTTGGTCGAGTTGGGTTATCAAGACAAGTTGCTGAATTAACAAAAAAAGGAAGCTTAGTTATTTCATGTGCTGTGCCAAGCATCATTACCAATTCAATTGCCAAGCAAAGAATCTCTGGATTATTTAGACTTCCTGCCAAGCAATCAAATAAAGCGTGGAAACAAACCTGGGATAAAGCTGGTAAAGCAGCACACGAAATAGTTCAAAGAGTTTTAGAAGAAAATCCAAAAATATCATCTTTACATGTGGTTGATTGCCTTATGAAAAATCTTCCTCAAAACTCTCATCTTCATCTAGCCTCAAGTCTTGCGGCAAGAGATTTCGAATTACTAACTTCACCTGAAATAAATTCAGCGTTCTCAAAAGGTGAAGTAACAGTTTCAATGAACCGAGGAGTTAACGGCATTGATGGTGTTGTGGCAACGGCAATGGGAACGGCCTTAAGTGCGAAAATTCCAACATTTGCGATGCTAGGAGATCTTGCAGCGCTGCACGATTTAGCTAGTTTTGTGGTCCCAGTATCCGAACAGAAACCCAATATCACTTTTATTATTAATGATAATAACGGTGGAGGAATATTTAGCTTGTTAGAACAAGCAGAAGTGGAAGATTTTGAAAGAGTGTTTGGCACACCAACTGACATTAATTTGTCAGAAGTGCTTAAAAATCTTGGAGCAGAAGTTAAATCAATAACGAAGATAAGTGAATTATCTTCCCATCTTAATATTCCAAGTGGGATAAAAGTTTTAGTTGTCAAGATTAAATCAAGAAAATCTGAAGCAGATTTAAGAAAATTAATTTTTGAAGAAGTTAATAAAGGTGTTACCGCTTAATTAATAAGTGCTTCTCGCATCGCGAGAAATTTTGCATTAGACTCAGCTAATTCATCTGCGGGAGTTGATTCAGAAACAATTCCACAACCAGCAAATAATCTAGCTTTATTTTCAGATATTTCGGCACACCTTAAGGCAATTCCAAGTTCGCCATCTCCTTTGGAATTGATCCAACCAACTGGACCTGTGTAACGATTTCTATTCATTTGTTCTAATTCTTGAATTAAACTCTTTGCTCTGTCAGTAGGCGTCCCACAAATTGCTGCACTGGGGTGAAGTGATCCTGCTAGAACTAAAGCAGGGGCAGCATCAACAAGTGTTCCCGAAATATCAGTTGCTAAATGAGCAACATTAGAAAGTCTTAAAACTCTAGGTTTTGTAGGAACTTGCATGTCTGTGCAATGAAGTGCTAACGAAGTGGCTACAGAACTAACCGCAAATTCATGTTCTTCTAAATCTTTTCCACTCTCTAATAGAGTTGTGGTTAAATCCGAATCTGAAGTAGTTTCATCTCTTCTGATAGTTCCAGCTAAAACCCTGGATAAAACCAAATTACCGGTGCGACGGATCAATAATTCTGGAGTGGCACCAACTAACCCATCGACAGAAAATGACCAACATTCAGGATAAGCATTACTTAACTTTGTTAATAGATATCGAGAATCAATAACTTCAGTAGATGCAACGTTTATGTCACGAGTTAGAACAACTTTATCTAATTCTTTGTTGTTGATTCTGTTTACCGCTTTTTGCACACCTTTTTGCCATTCTTCAATTGAGATACTGCCTTCACTCCAAGTTAGCTTTCCTGGGGATTTAGGTAAATTTTTAGGAGAGTAGAGCTCACCCTTAATTTCCTCTATATCTATGTCACCAATCACAGTTAACCAAGTCTTTTCATTGTTTTGTCCCACAATGATTTCTGGGACAACAACCACACTTGAATTTTCTGACAAAAATGAAAATGAGACGAAGGCAAGTGCCCCTGAACTTGAAGTCAGCACCTCATCCCGGATTGATGAATTATCGACAAATTCCTTCCACCAGCGATGGGCTCTGGAAAATCTTTCTGAACCAGTGAAATTCTCTTTAGTATTTACTCCCCAGGCAACAATGCCTTGATTATTTCTAACCCAAGAAAAAACCTCATTTGTGGGACGATCGGGAATGAGACTAATTAAGTCAACTTTGTTTGGTAGCTCCACCGTTCGGACATAAGTAGTCGAAAAATTTTCCACAGCGGTTGGTTTTGACATATTCATAGACTACGCCCAAAGTAAAAACCTGCCACAAGTGGCAAAAAATCATGGGGCTGACAGAATATAAATATGTCTCGATCATCTCTCGCAAAAAATCCCAGCGAAGTGGCTGCAATGTTTGATCATCTAGCAGCCAGATATGACATAACAAATGATGTTTTATCTTTTGGATTAACTCACTCATGGCGCAGAGCAACAGCAGCTGCGGTAGCAGCAAAAAAAGGTGAAATGATTCTTGATTTGGCAGCAGGAACTGGAACTAGTTCATTGGCTTTCGAAAAATCAGGGGCCACCGTAATTCCATGCGATTTTTCTTTAGGAATGCTAAGAGAAGGAAATAAGAAATCTCCACATTTAAATTTTTCAGCTGGAGATGCTTTGTCACTACCTTTTGCAGATAATACTTTTGATGCAGTTACAATTTCTTTTGGAATTAGAAATGTAAATAACGTCGACAAAGCCTTACAAGAAATGCTAAGAGTTACCAAGCCCGCAGGTCGACTGGTGATATGTGAATTCTCAACACCAACTATGGAATTATTTCGCAAGGTATATATGGAATATCTAATGAAAGCTCTTCCTCTAATTGCCCAAAAAACTTCTTCAAATCCAGAAGCCTATATATATTTAGCCGATTCTATTCGAGCCTGGCCAAAACAAAAAGACTTTGCAACACAGATTGGTAATTCGAATTGGAATGAAGTTAAATGGAAAAATCTAACCGGTGGAATAGTTGCCCTGCATCGGGCAGAGAAAAGAAGCTAAATGAATAATCAAAATCAAGCAGACGTAATAGTTGTTGGCGCTGGACCAGCCGGATCAGCAACAGCTTTTCATTTAGCAAATCGTGGTTTAGATGTTTTGATGTTCGAGAAAACAAGTTTTCCTAGAGAAAAAGTTTGTGGTGATGGTTTAACTCCCAGAGCAGTTAAACAAATAATTGACATGGGAATAGAACCAACTGTGGAAAATGGATGGTTGAGGAATAAAGGTTTAAGAGTTATTGGTGGCGGACATCGACTAGAACTTGATTGGCCAGAAGTGGAAGGTTTTCCTAATTATGGATTAGTAAGAGCAAGATCTGATTTTGATGAGTTGCTTGCTCGAACGGCACAAAAACGTGGTGTTCGTTTACATGAAAAAACTCGGGTTACTGGACCAATCATGGATGAGAAAACCGGACGCATGACTGGGGTTACAACAAAAAACTCTGATGGTTCGGAATCAAAACATTTTGCAAAAGTAGTTGTTGCTGCTGATGGTGTTTCTAGTCGTATGGCGCTGGCACTTGGTTTGGAAAGAAGAGATGACAGACCAATGGGTGTGGCGGTAAGAACTTATTACAAGAGTCCCAGAACTCACGATGATTATTTAGAATCTTGGTTAGAACTAAGAGATCAAAATAAATTACTGCCAGGTTATGGTTGGATTTTTGGAATGGGTGATGGAACATCTAATGTTGGATTAGGAATTCTTGATTCTTCACCAGTATTTCAAAGTATTGATTACAAAGATTTATTAAAACGTTGGCTTGATCAAACTCCAGAAGAGTGGGGTTATCGAGATGAAAACATGACACAACAAGTTCGCGGTGCAGCACTTCCAATGGGATTTAATCGTCAACCTCATTACGCAAAAGGAATGCTTTTGGTTGGTGATTCAGGTGGAATGGTTAATCCGTTTAACGGAGAAGGAATTGCTTATGCCATGGAAACAGGTCAAGTCGCCGCGGAGGTAATTGAAAAAGCTGTCAAAGCTAATTCATCATTTGCAATGGAAACTGAACTTCATAATTACCCAGTGGAATTAAAAGATCGTCTTGGCGGGTACTACACATTAGGTAGAGTTTTCGTAAAATTAATTGGTAATCCACAAATCATGCAGATTGCCACAAAATATGGAATGGCGTCTAAACCTTTGATGCGTTTTACCTTGAAATTATTGGCCAATCTTTACAGCGCAACGGGGAATACTAAGTCGGATCGAATTATTACGGCCTTAACAAAAATTGCACCTGCTGCATAAACCGATGAGAATACTGAGACAAAATATGGCTATAAACAATGCACAAGTGCACAAGTGTGCAAATGACCCGTCATCCGGATTACTCAATAGTCGAACAATAGAATCGTGTTAGAACGAGCAGTAATAAATCTTTTTGCGCAAAATAGTCAAGGGAGTAATAAGTGAATGTCGCTTGGCCAATTGTTGGTCTAGGTGGAATCGCTTTCGCCTTCGCCACATTCTCACTCGTTGCTGGTTCATTAGCCGGCCCTAAGATTTATAACCGTGCAAAACTTTCAGCTTATGAATGCGGTATCGAACCAACACCACAACCAGTTGGCGGTGGAAGATTTCCCATCAAATATTACTTAACCGCAATGCTTTTTATAGTTTTTGATATCGAAATAGTTTTTCTATACCCTTGGGCAGTTTCATTTGACCAACTTGGATTTTTTGGTGTTATTGAAATGCTGTTGTTCATTGCCACTGTTTTTATTGCTTACGCATATGTGTGGCGTCGCGGCGGGCTTGAGTGGGAATAAATGGGTATTGAAGAGAAGTTACCAAGTGGAGTTTTACTTACCTCGGTTGAACAATTAGCTGGGTATGTTCGTAAATCTTCTCTTTGGCCTGCCACATTTGGTTTAGCTTGTTGCGCAATTGAAATGATGGCAACAGGTGCAGGACGTTATGACTTAGCAAGATTTGGAATGGAAGTTTTTAGAGCAAGTCCTCGACAAGCAGATTTAATGATTGTGGCAGGACGTGTCAGCCAAAAAATGGCACCAGTGTTGCGACAAATTTATGATCAAATGGCGGATCCAAAATGGGTTTTAGCTATGGGAGTTTGCGCATCTTCAGGTGGAATGTTTAATAACTACGCAATTGTGCAAGGCGTTGATCACGTTGTTCCAGTTGATATGTATTTACCAGGTTGTCCGCCTAGACCTGAAATGTTAATGGATGCAATTTTAAAGATTCATGATCAAATTCAAGATATGAAACTTGGTAAACAAAGAGAAAAACAAGTAATTCAATTAGAAGATGTAGGTTTAAAAGCATCCCCACTAATTGAATTAAAGGGCTTGCTTTCATGAGTGACAAAGAAATTATTAATGCCAATGAAACCCCAATTCTAAAAGATGTTATTAAAGGTGCATTTGGAAGTTCCACTACAGCTGGTGACACCTCAGGTTTTGGCGGATTAGTAACAACTAT
>JAEMSA010000001.1:0-1290 GCA_016463095.1 Candidatus Nanopelagicales bacterium | reverse complement strand
CATTGGCCTAAAGAAAAAAATAGGGAACTTCATGCCATTTATCCCTTTGTTTCAATCACTACCAATAGAAGAGTTTTGTTAGAAGTTGTAGCTCCTGAAAGCAATCCTCACATTCCAACAATCACAGATATATATCCATCAAATAATTGGCACGAAAGAGAAACATATGACTTCTTCGGAATTATTTTTGACGGACATCCATCATTAACAAGAATTGAAATGCCTGATGACTGGGTTGGTCATCCGCAAAGAAAAGATTATCCACTGGGCGGAATTCCAGTTGAATACAAAGGTGCAGTAATTCCTGCTCCAGATAACAGAAGAGGTTATCGCGGATGAGTACGGATATTTTTTCTGGATCATATGAAACTACACAAGGACGTGTTTACACACTTTCTGGTGGTGACTGGGACACAGTTCTTGGTGCACCAAGTGGTGAACGTGAACGAATCGTTGTCAACATGGGACCACAACATCCATCAACACATGGAGTGCTTCGTTTAATTCTTGAATTAGATGGCGAAACAGTAACTGAGGCTCGTTGTGGAATTGGTTACTTACACACTGGTATTGAAAAAAATATGGAATTTCGTTCTTGGGTTCAAGGAACCACTTATGTAACTCGTATGGATTATTTATCACCGATTTTCAATGAAACTGCTTACTGTTTAGCAGTTGAAAAACTATTAGGAATAACTGAACAGGTCCCAGAACGTGCCAACACTATTCGGGTGATGTTAATGGAATTAAACAGAATTTCTTCTCACTTAGTTGCCTTAGCAACAGGGGGAATGGAACTTGGGGCTTTAACTGCCATGACAAATGGATTCAGAGATCGTGAAGTAATTCTTGATCTTTTTGAAATGATTACTGGTTTAAGAATGAATATGGCCTATGTCAGACCAGGGGGAGTTGCAGTAGATCTTCCAGCTGGTGCAGAAAAGAAAATTACTGAAACAATAAAATTATTAAGAAAAAGATTCAAAGATAATTTCAATATTTTGGTTGATAACTCTGTGTGGACTGCCAGAACTAAAGATGTAGGTGTTCTTGATTTAACAGGTTGTATGGCTCTGGGAATTACTGGCCCGGTTTTAAGATCAACAGGATTACCTTGGGACTTAAGAAAAACACAACCATATTGTGGTTATGAAAATTATGATTTCAATGTCATCACAGAAAAAACCAGTGATACTTATGGCCGGTTCTTAATCAGAATGCGTGAAATGAATGAATCACTCAATATTGTTGAACAAGCTCTTACTCGCTTAAAACCAGGTCCAGTAATGG
>JAEMSA010000033.1 GCA_016463095.1 Candidatus Nanopelagicales bacterium | reverse complement strand
TGAAATAAAACTATTGATAACCAATAACGGAAAAATAGACAGCCATAATTTTGCTTTGTTCCACATAAAAACATCCCTCGAGTAATTGGTACTCGTGGGACGAGAGAGTTTAAAAAGTTATTTAAAAATTGAGACTTATCTGGGACAAATAATTAACTAGTTTTTTGGATGCGACGAGATTTCCATAACTCAACATCAGTGGTATTTCCTGGTCTAATTACTCCCACTAAGCGTGCTTCTAAAGATCTGACATGGTTTTCTAACACCAAAATTCTTTTCACTCCTTCCAGGTTTACCCCTGAGGCAGTTAATTGAGAAACGTATTTGAGTTTAGCTATATCTATGCGTGAATAAAGTCTTCTAGATCCACCTTGTCTGGAAGGTGAAACAATTCCTAATTTGTCGTATTGGCGCAAAGTTTGAGGATGCAATCCGCTTAATTCGGCAGCTATAGATATAGCAAAAACCGGAATGTGATCTTCCACGTTTCGATAATTCTTTTTAGCAGTCATCAGTTATCGCTTCCTTCTGGCATTTAAAGCAATAATTTCAGCACGCGGATTATCGTGGGTTACTTCGTTGGCAAATTCTGTTAATAAATCTTTAGCATTACCGGAAATATTTTGAGGAACAGCAATTTCTACTTTTACTAACAAATCACCTTTACCACCACTTGTATTACTCATGCCTTCATTTTTGACTCTGAACGTTCGACCGTTTTGGGTGTGGGCTGGAATTTTCAAAGTAACTGTGGTTCCCGCAGGTACAGGTACTGCTATTTGGGCTCCAAATACTGCTTCATCAAAACGAATGGGCACAGTAATTCTTACATTGTCACCATCTCTAAAAAATATTTCATCTTCTTTCACAATGACATTGACAATTAAATCTCCTGGTTCACCACCTCTGCCACCAGGTTCTCCTTTGCCTTTAAGTCTCAATTTGGAATTGGTTTTAATCCCTGCCGGAATTCGTGCCGTAATTGTTCTGGTTTCATTAACAATGCCAGTGCCATTACAGTTTGAATCTTTTTGTTCAATAATTCTTCCGGTGCCATAACAGGCAGCACAAGTGTCCGCAAAACCAAACCCACCAGCATTTCTCATGGTTTGACCTGAACCGTTACAGGCGGCACATTTTTTAGGGTTAGTGCCAGGTTTGGCACCACTGCCTTTGCAGTTAGTACAAGTTGTTTGACCACGAAGAGTTAACGGAAGTGTGGTGCCCTCTAAACAATCATTAAATGAAATTGAAACTTCTGTTTCTAAATCAGATCCGCGACGAGCCCGTTGTTGTTTTCTTCCTCCGCCACCAAATAAATCACCTAAATTAAATCCACCTAAAACATCTTCCAAGTTAACGTTGAAACCAGATTGACCTTGGGCGTTACGGGGATCAAATCCACCACCACTAAAACCACCAGCACTGGCACCATAGGTGCGCATTTGGTCGTATTCGGTTCGTTTTTTGGGATCAGATAAAACATCGTAGGCTTCTGAAACGGCTTTGAATTTATCTTCTGCGCCTTTTTCTTTGTTGGTGTCAGGATGTAATTCTCTTGCTAATTTTCGGTATTTCTTTTTTAAAGTTGGTTCATCAGCATCTTTAGCAACACCTAGGATTGAGTAATAATCTTTTTCTAAATAATCTTTAGCGCTCAATTACTACTCACCTCAATTCTTATTTAGCTGGTGGTTGCTTAACAACTACACGTGCAGGTCGAAGAATTCGTTCTCCAACTTTGTAACCAACTTGGGCCACAGTTGCAACTTTTTGCGAATCAACAGTTTCGTCTTCTTGGGTGGTTAGTGCTTCATGAATACTGGGATCAAAGTTTTCATCAACTTTGCCAAATTCAACTAGCCCTAATCTTTTTGTAACTGTGCTTAACGCATCTGCCACAGTTGAAAAAGTTCCTGTTAAATCACCATGTTCGCGAGCACGTGAAATGTCATCCAATATGGGAATTAATTGTTCTAACGCAACACTGGTTGACATGTCACGGATTAATTCGCGATCACGATCAACTCGTTTGCGATAATTAGCGTATTCAGCTGAGACACGTTGCAAATCAGCTGTTAGCTCAGCAACTTTGTCAACAGCATTATCTGTTCCTGCTTGAGCAGCATCACCAGTGTTGGTTTCAGCCGCGCTTTCATCGCGCGGCTGACCAGTTTGTGGATCAATGCGACGCTTATCGCTGATCTTTACGCCTTCGCTGGGCTCTTCGTTTAGCTCAGAGGCATTTGTCACTTAGTGTTTGCTCCTTCATCAACGATTTCTGCATCAACAATGTCTTCGCCATTTTCTGCTGAGTTTTCATTTGATGTTTCAGCATTGGCTGCTTGTTCTTGATACATCGCAGCACCAACTGCTTGCGAAGCTTGCGCTAAAGCTTCCATCGCAGTTTTAATGCTTGGAATATCAGTTCCGGTTAATGCTTTTTTCAATGTTTCTAATGGTTCTTCAACATTGGCTTTTCCTTCAGCAGGAATTTTTTCAGCATTATCTTTAAGGAATTTTTCTGTTTGGTAAACAAGACCTTCAGCACCATTTCTGACATCTGCTTCTTCTCGACGTGTTTTGTCTTCTTCAGCGTGAGATTCAGCATCTTTCATCATGCGCTCTACTTCTTCTTTACTTAAACCAGATCCACCAGTAATTGTCATGGATTGTTCTTTGCCGGTGCCTAAATCTTTAGCACTTACGTGCACGATGCCGTTGGCATCAATGTCGAAAGTTACTTCAATTTGTGGCACTCCACGTGGAGCTGGGGGTAAGCCTGTTAAATCAAATGTGCCCAGGTTCTTGTTGTAAGCAGCAATTTCTCGCTCACCTTGGGCAACTTTGATTTGCACACTTGGTTGATTATCTTCAGCGGTAGTAAAGATTTCTGATCTCTTAGTTGGGATAGTGGTATTTCTTTCAATCAGTTTTGTCATTACTCCACCTTTGGTTTCAATACCAAGTGATAGTGGTGTGACATCAAGCAGTAGCACATCTTTAACTTCACCTTTTAGTACACCTGCTTGTAATGCTGCACCAACAGAAACCACTTCATCTGGGTTAACAGATTTGTTTGGTTCTTTTCCGGTAAGTTTTTTAACCAATTCAGTTACTTGTGGCATACGAGTGGAACCACCAACCATAACTACTTGATTAATTTTTTCTTTAGCAATACCAGCATCTTTAATTACTTGTTCAACCGGTTTTTTGGTTCTTTCTAATAAATCTGCTGTCATTGATTCAAATTGGGCACGAGTTAGTGTTTCATCTAAATGCAATGGTCCAGCAGCTGAAGCGGTTATGTATGGCAAGTTAATGTTTGTTGAAGTTGAAGCAGATAATTCAATCTTTGCTTTTTCTGCAGCTTCTCTCAAACGTTGCACAGCCATATTGTCTTTGGAAAGATCAACACCGTTTTTGTTTTTAAATTCGGTGACCATCCAGTTGATAACTTTTTCATCCCAGTCATCGCCACCTAATTTGTTATCGCCAGCTGTGGCTTTAACTTCCACAACACCATCACCAATTTCTAATAGTGAAACGTCAAATGTTCCACCACCAAGATCGTAAACAAGAATTAGTTCTTCTTTGTTTGCTTTATCTAAACCATAAGCTAATGCTGCTGCGGTTGGTTCGTTAATGATTCTTAAAACAGTTAAGCCAGCAATTTCGCCAGCTTCTTTCGTGGCTTGACGTTGGGCATCATTAAAATATGCCGGAACAGTAATAACTGCATCTGTTACTGATTCACCTAAATATGATTCTGCATCTCTTTTTAGTTTCATTAAAGTTCGTGCAGAAATTTCTTGGGGGGTGTATTTCTTGCCATCAATATCTTGTGACCAAGAAGTTCCCATGTGTCTTTTCACGGAACGAATGGTTCGATCAGGATTTGTTACAGCTTGTCTTTTTGCTACTTCTCCAACTAATACTTCACCGTTTTTTGCGAATGCCACCACTGAGGGGGTTGTTCGAGATCCTTCGGCGTTGGCAATAACTGTGGGGTCTCCGCCTTCAAGAACTGTTACTACTGAGTTGGTGGTGCCAAGGTCAATACCGACCGCACGTGCCATTTTTTCTCCTTCAAGTTGATACTTTTAGCCATTTATTGGCTCTTGTTATCAATAGTGAACCTATGGGACTCAAGATGCAACTTTTGTTAGCCCTGTCGACTCAACTCTCTTGAGTCTACTGCACTAAAGAAGTGGGTATTTACCCAGGAATTACTTACTTAATATCAGTTTTATGAAAGTTTAAATAGGCCTTGGAAGGGGTGGGTCCTCGTTGGCCTTGGTAGCGAGAGCCATAAACCGCTGAACCATATGGATGCTCTGCTGGACTTTCTAGGCGGAAGAGACATAGTTGGCCAATTTTCATGCCCGGCCACAGCTTGATGGGAAGAGTTGCCACGTTACTTAATTCCA
Organism: Candidatus Nanopelagicales bacterium; assembly: GCA_016463095.1. Classification (GTDB taxonomy): domain Bacteria; phylum Actinomycetota; class Actinomycetes; order S36-B12; family UBA5976; genus ATZT02. Next base: position 2,697 of record JAEMSA010000033.1, on the reverse strand, counting down.
AAGTCACGTGACCTGAAAACCCTGGATCGATGAAACCTGCAGTGGAATGAGTTAACAGTCCTAAACGACCTAAAGAAGATTTTCCTTCCAGGCGACCTGCGATGTCATCTGGCAGCGTAATTACTTCAAAGGTGCTTCCTAAAACAAATTCTCCTGGATGAAGAATGAATGGATCTTGACCTTCAACAGCAACTTCACGAGTTAATTCTGGTTGATTTTCAGCTGGATCAATATGCGCATATTTGTGGTTTTCAAAAGTTCTAAATAAACGATCCAATCTCACATCCACACTGGAGGGTTGAATCATGTTTAAGTCATAGGGCTCAAGGACAACTCGTCCTTTATCAATTTCAGACTTAATGTCTCTATCGGAAAGAAGCATGGGATTGAGCCTATCCTCTCTTAGTCACTTTATTAAATACCTTGTGCTGTGATTTTTACTTAATAATTCGGTCAGCTAAAACTGGAAGTTTTTCTCTAACTTGGTTAACATTTTGTAAATCTATTTCAACATTAATTACTTGTTCTATTGTTGATGGTTCGTTTAAGACTTTGCCCCAAGCATCAATAACCACACTATTACCACCAAGATTTGTTGCGCCATTTGTGCCAACCCCGTTACAAGCAATAAATATTGATTGATTTTCAATAGCACGGGCTTTTGTTAAAACATTCCAATGTTCAATTCTTGGTACAGGCCAACCAGAAGTCATCAAAACACTGGTAGCACCTTTTTCATTAATTTTTCTAAACAGTTCAGGAAATCTCAAGTCATAACAAGTTGTTAAAGCAGTCATCCCTAAAGGTGTTGCTACACAAACTATGTCTTCACCATTTGTTAAATGTTTTGATTCACCTTCACTAAAACCAAACAAATGAATTTTCTTATATGTAGCAGAAATATTTCCTTGCCCATCAACCAATAAGGAGGAATTAAATAAAGAACCATTTAAGTTTTCTATAAATGATCCTGCGTGAATCCATACTCCATTAGTTGCTGCAATGTCACAAATGTCTTCTGAAATTGGTCCAGGAAAAGTGGTAGCAAGTGAAACACTTTGCTCAATATTAAAAGCTCCACCGTGCCAAAGTTCTGGAAGAATTATTAAATCTGGTTTTTTATCCTCTGATCCTTGTGCAATTGCAGCTAATTGATCAATGACACGTTGATATCTGTCTTGAGGGGATTCAGCGTCATCGGTCTTAACTTGCATTAACGAAACTAGGGCTGTGCTCATTTAATTAAGGAACTTTTGCGCGGTTTCAATTAATCGATCATTTGCTGCTTTTTCTGCGATAGTTACTCTCACTCCGTGATCGCTGAACATGCGCACACTTAAACCAACTTCATCACATTTAGTTGCAAAATCTGCTGCTTTTTCTTTCAAGTCCAGCCAAATAAAATTGCCGTCTGCTGTAGGAATTTTCCATCCTTGTTTCGTTAATTCTTCCACAACTCTGGTTCGTTCTTCTACTAAAATATTTATTCTTGCTATTAATTCTGAATCGTGATCCATGGCAGCTAGTCCTGCTTCTTCAGCTAAATTAGTTACCCCAAAAGTTAAAGCAACTTTGTTTAAAGTTTCAATAACGTGAGGCTGCGCTATACAAAAACCGACACGTAAACCTGCCATTCCATAAGCTTTTGAGAAAGTTCTTAAAATTGCCACATTTTTCTTACCCCAGGCATCACGCAAACCTTCAACTGCTAATTCATCTCGCACAAATTCTGTGTAAGCCTCATCTAATACAACCAAGACTGTTTCAGGAATCTGATTTATAAACTTTAAAAATGCTTCCTTTTTGATTGCGGGTCCCGTTGGGTTATTAGGACTACATAACAGAATGCAACTTGTTTTATTAGTAACAGCTTTGGCCATAGCATCTAGGTCATGTTCAAAAGTATTTGTTAAAGGAATCATCACCGGAGTTGCCCCAGCTACTTTGGTAATTATTGGGTAAGCCTCAAAAGATCGCCAAGCAAAAATGACTTCATTTCCAACAGTGGATGAGGCTTGTATTAATTGAGTTAGAACAGCAACGGAACCAGTGCCAACTTGAATGTTTTCAATTCCTACTTTGTATTTACTTGCTAATTTTGTTCGCAAACGAATTGAGGCAGGATCGGGATAACGTTGCACACTTTGCGCAGCTTTAGTGATGGCTTCCACAATTGCTGGAATTGGTGCATAAGGATTTTCGTTAGCTGAAACTTTAAATGTTTCAACACCAGGTTTTGCTTTAGGAGAAGCACCGGCCTTGTATGCGGGCATGCTGGCTAAGTCATCGCGCAGGTGTGGCGTAGTCATGAGTAAAGATTAGGCGTTCGCCCTTGCACTACTCTCAAGTGAGTAAATAGAGCACGAATAAGGAGTTAGTCCTTTGCGTTTACGAAAGATTCTTCCCATAGCCCTTGCGGCAGTCAGTGCCTTTGTTGCACTTTCAGCTTGGGCTTTTGCTTCTCCACCGGGTTCTGCTCCAGATGATGATTTTCACTTGCCAGCTATTTGGTGTTCTCACGGTGCTGTGGCAGAAATTTGTGATCCTGAAATTGCTGGTGATGGCTATGGAAAAACACCCACCCCACTTTCTCCTTCCGCAATTTGTTTTGCTTTTAATTCTGAAAACAGTGCTGCTTGCCAGGCAAAACAATTTGATTGGAATAACAAAGAATTAGCAGGATCTAGAACTAACGAA
>JAEMSA010000079.1 GCA_016463095.1 Candidatus Nanopelagicales bacterium | reverse complement strand
GCAGCCACCATTCCCTTGGCTCTAGATACCTTGAGGCGCAATGGTGAAGTAAAGTCAGGTGACTTAGCTTTATTGATGGGATTCGGTGCTGGGCTTGCCTATAGCGGCCAAGTTATCGTGGTTCCATGACGGCTTTTCAGAAATACTGAAATCCGCCAATTTAAGAAGGGTAAGTAAATGACCGACGAACAGATCGTTAGTGACCTTGCAGTAATCCTGAATGAAGTTGCTGGCGTTGATCAATCAAAAGTCTCTGCCGACAAATCATTTTTAGACGATCTAGAAGTTGACTCTCTAAGCATGGTTGAAGTAGTTATGGCTGCCGAAGATAAATTTGGCGTGAAAATTCCTGACGAAGAGGTTAAGAATTTAAGAACTGTTGGTGATGCAGTTGCATTCATCAAAAAAGCTTCCTAATAAATATTCTTAAATTGTCCAATCTGGGGTTCAAATGTCTCGACGCGTAGTTGTTACGGGTCTTGGTGCTATTACCCCAATTGGTAAAAATGTTTCCGAAACTTGGGCTAATGCCCTAGCTGGAAAATCTGGTGTTGTAAAAATAAATCAACCGTGGTCAAACGATTTAGCCGCACAAATTGCCGGATTAATCACTATTGATCCTTATGATGTTTTAGATCGCGTAAGTGCTCGAAGAATGGACAGAAGTACCCAACTAGGTGTAATCGCAGTTAAAGAAGCTTGGGCAGATGCGGGATCTCCTGATATTGATAAAGAACGACTAGGTGTTTATTTCGGAACCGGTATTGGTGGCTTAACAACCGTACTAGAACAATACGACATTTTAAATACACGTGGACCAGATCGGGTAAATCCCCTGACAGTTCCTATGATCATGCCAAACAGTGCAGCAGCAATGGTTGGTTTAGAAGTTGGTGCACGTGCAGGAGTTCACTCCCCAGTTTCAGCTTGTGCAACAAGTGCTGAAGCAATTGCTGGAGCACTTGAAATGATTAGAAATAACAGAGCAGACATTGTTGTTGCTGGCGGAACTGAAGCATGTGTTAATCGCTTAGCAATTGCAGCCTTTGCGTCAATGCGTGCACTTTCAACCAGAAATGATGAACCACAATTAGCTTCTCGTCCATACGATACTGATCGTGATGGTTTTGTTATGGGTGAAGGTGCTGGTGCCTTAATTTTGGAAGAAGAACAACATGCACTCAAGCGTGGAGCAAAAATTTATGGAGTCGTTTCTGGTGCAGGAATGTCTTCCGATGGTTATCACATTGCAGCACCAGAGCCAGAAGGTGCAGGAGCAGCGCGCGCTATCAAATCAGCTTTACTAGATGCGAATGCCAAAGCAACCGATGTTTGTCACATAAACGCTCACGCAACTTCAACACCAGTTGGAGATATAGCTGAATATAAAGCGATGAGATCCGCCTTAGGTGATGCACTAGATAATGTTGTGGTTACTGCAACTAAATCGATGACAGGACATCTACTTGGTGGTGCAGGTGCCGTTGAATCAGTCTTTACAATCATGGGACTTAAAGAAGGCGTGATACCACCTACGATTAATTTGAATAACCAGGATCCAGAAATCAACGTTAGAGTTGTTACGAAAGAACCATTTAAACTTCCAAATGGTGCAAATTTTGCTTTAAATAATTCCTTTGGATTTGGTGGTCACAACGTTTGTATCGCTTTTTCAAAAAATTAACCAGTCTTTGTAATCCATCTAACTGAGGTTCCTTCTTGGGATCTTCTAAATGGTTCTAAGTCTTCATCCCAAGGTGTTCCGATTAAGAACGCTAACTCTATTTCAAATGGTTCATTTTCAATTCTAGATCTTTCTATTGCCGATCTCAATCTTGATTCTGTAACAACTGTTTCGCCTAGAGAATTCATGTCGGCACGAAAAATACCCAAATCTGGTGTTACGGCAAATCTTTCTCCAAGCTGATTAGAGGTTGGCTCTTGTAT
>JAEMSA010000078.1 GCA_016463095.1 Candidatus Nanopelagicales bacterium | reverse complement strand
ATTGGATTCTCTGGAGTTTTGCCTTCTTCTTGAAGCTTGCTGTCAACAACAAAGCCTTGGAACAAATAGGACTTCTTCTTCCAATACTTACGACCCATATCTTCCAAAGATTTGTCTTTGAACCAAGGACGTACCTCTGTCAATACTGGACATGTCTCTCCCCACATTTCCATACAAGGAACTTGCACAGTCACGGGTTTGGAATTTGTTTCACCTTTAACTCCTGCGAATGGCAATTTGATCATTGCACGTTCAATCCAGAAGAAAGTGTTATTTGGATCAGCATCAGGCAAGAAACGAACCGTTGCGGTTTGTCCTTCTGAAATGTTCCAATGGGGGTAAATTGCGTTGTCTCCACCGCTTGCGCTACCGGTGTTTTGTTGAGATGATGCTTGAAGTTTTGCGCGAATTTCTGCTAAAGTTGCCATAATGATTTTTCCTTAATAAATGTTTTATATGTGCCGCTTTCTTAAAGCCTACTGACTAAAAGAAAAACTGTGCATAGCGTTAACTATACACAGTTTTATTTATCATCGCAACCTTAGCGGTTACTAATTATAGTGAAAATATGCCAATTATTTTTTCTTGTTGATTTTATCTGCTAGTTCTTTTCCGGGGTTAGATTGTTCATCTTTAGTTATTTTGTCTCTAGCAGCTTGTATCTTTGCTTGTGATTCTGGACTATTTCTATCGACAAACGGACGTTTTTCTTTTGGACCAGAACCTTCCTTAATTCCGGCTAACTTTAATATAATATCAAACTCAGAACTTTCGTTTTTTGGGTGACTATTTGGTATAGCCATTGGTTCTGGCACACCTGAACTTTCAGGTTTGTTAGGTTCTCGTAATCGTCGTAACAATTCGTCATCACCGGGTGCTATAATATCCATTGCTTGTCCCGCAGCTTTTTTAATTGCACCGCCGACTTTTCTACCAACTTTCTTAACTGTATCTACTACGCCTACGCCTTCATCTGCTGTTTTTTCGACCGAACCGTTGGATAAAAATTCTACAAATTGCGTTGCAATCTCTTCGGTTTTTTCACCAAATTTATTTGTAACGGCGGATATTACTCCAGTGTCACCTTTTGGAAATGGGCCAAGTCCCTGCTTTTTATGTTCTTTGTTATACATTGTATATACAAATTCTGCAATTGCTTTAGCAGTAGGATGTTCGGTTTCTTTAGGAGGTGTCATCATATCTTCATCGCTATCACCTTCTACTAAATCATTAGCCCATTCTTCAAAAGCGTTGATACTTTCTGCTGGGGATACTTGTTTCATACCACGGTGCGCTAATGCTTGAGCAGCGTCCCTGCCTGTACGATTTGGATTCTTTGGTTTGCTAAAATTAGATGTTGTATCTGGTTCAAATGGTGGCTCTTCATCGCCTTGCTCTTGACCTAGTGCTTGTTTAATAAATGCTTGATTCATTGGTTCTAATTCATCATACTTGGCCTTTGCCGCATCTGTTTTATATTTGCCTCTAAGCATATCTGCTTCATAGTATCCGCCCATTAAGTCTGAAGCCATCTGACTTACTTCTGGATTATCTTTGAAATAACTAAGGATATTTGCATAAGCACTATATCTATCGACTGGTTCTATCGTTGCTAATTTTTTAACATCATCTTCCCAAGGTGCTGCACCTTGGTGTGGCATTGGACGGTTTTGATTAAATCTAGGATTACCTCCTAAACTTTGAAGAGCAGTGGCTTCGTCTATATCTTGCTCCGATACATATTCTTCAAGATTAACTTCACCTGCTTCTTGCATAATGCTATGAATTAATGGAAAATATTGGGTAAGGTCTTCTTTAAAAGAATTTATAGTAAATGCACTTTTATAATTTTCCATAGTGGCCTCATCTAATTCACTTCCGCTTGCATTTGGAACAAAATTTTCACTCCATTTTTCGTAGTAATTTTGATTACATAACCCTTCAATAGTTCTTTTTAAACTTTGTAATTTAGTGGCAGTTTTGCCTGTTATTTCATTTACTTGTTC
>JAEMSA010000077.1 GCA_016463095.1 Candidatus Nanopelagicales bacterium | reverse complement strand
GAGAATACAATTGCCGCAATCGGCGCTGTGCCATAGGCAGCAAGCAATGACACTTGATTAGCACTTTCTAGCTTTAATTTTGGAACTAAGTTTGGAACAGATGCCTCTTTAGCTGGTGACCAAAATAAGGTTACAACCTCAGCAAGAATTGATGCGGTATACAACCAAAAGTAATTACCCACGATTGGGATTGAAAGATAAAGAGAGAATCTTAAGATGTCACAGACAATCATTAATTTTCTACGATCAAATCGATCTGCAATTACCCCAGCAAATGGACCAAGAATTACTGCTGGAAGTAATCTGACAATAAATACTCCCGCAATTGCAAAGTTTGCTTTTGCATAATCACCGCCGGCTAATTGCTGGGCAAGTGCAGTTGATGCAAGAAGTCCTAACCAATCACCAAAAGATGAGAATGCCATTGCTTGCCAAAGTTTTCTAAATGCTGGAATCGCAAGCACACTTCTTGATTCAGATTGCGCGGGGGCGGCTGGAAATGGCAAAGACATGGCTTAAGGGTATCTCTTATGCCAGTAAGGGCTGATTTTCCACAACCCAATGCGCGAACGGGATAGCACTTGTCCACCCTGGTGAGACAGCATTTAAAATATGAACTACATTTTTATCTGACTCTACAATGTAATCCATTTCAATTGCCTTTGTTTCGGTGTTAATAATTTGAGCTCGTATTCCAGATGGATATTTAACCCAATTAGTATTTGAATCTAGAGAATTAGAAAGTTTTCTAGTTCGATTCAATAATGGTTTTTTAAATAGTTTTAAAGCCTCTTCTTTTGCCAATCCTATTAAATCAACTGAATCAGATTTAACTAGTGCGGTTGTTGAAGTAAAAAATTCAGCAAGCTCTTTGAGGTTAAAACCGTCAGTTAATTTGTATTGTTCTTTGCCTATTACTGGAAAGGCTGTTGGCCCAATCTTTATCTCGTTATTTAAAGTTATAGTTGTATGTACTCCTAAAAATGGATTAACAGGATTGGGAACCGGATAAACAAGTCTCTTGGGATTTACTGATAGTAATTTTGATTTCTTATACGCTCCTAAAAATGGCAAGCACACATACTCTGTTCCTACGTTTACCTGTTTTGCTAGATCGGCTGCGTACGCCCCGGCTGAATTGATAATGGACTTTGCGCTATAAATTCCAGTTTTGGTCTTGACTAAAACTTCATTATCTTTTTCAATCAACTGAACTTGGGCATTAAACGAAAAACTACCACCTGATTTAGTGAATTTTTCAGCTAGTTTATTTATTACATCCTTTGGATTACCCACTGCAGTGGTTGGTGACCATATGAATTTATCAACCGTTTGTGCTGCTGGCTCTATTTTTCCTAAATCCTTAGAGTCTAAAATCTCAATATTTACCCCGTTAGCCACACCTCTTCGATATAACTCTTCAAGGCGGGCAACATCTTTCTTATCTTGGCAAACGACAACTTTGCCGGTTTCTAAAATTTGAAGATTATTTTCCTTGCAAAACTTTCTAAGTTCTAAATTTCCTAACCTACAAAACTTTGCCTTTAATGAATCAGGTGAATAATAAAAGCCTGCGTGTAAAACTCCTGAATTACGCCCGCTTGCGTGAACTCCAGGTTTTTCCTCTTTATCAATTACTAATACTTTTCTATTTGGATCTCGTTCAAGTAGGGCTAAACCAAGTGAGATTCCCACAATTCCGGCACCAATAATTATTTGGTCATACTCTTTGTTTACCAACACTAAGTGGCCTTACCAACACCTGTAGCGGCCTTTTTAGCCTTCTTTTTAGCACCAGCTCCTTTAACTGTTTTCTCAGTCAAGGTAGGTGCACTTTTCTTAGTCCTCTTACCTTTCTTCTTTGAACCACCAGGATTTTCAATCTCCCAAGCACGACGGCCTGCTAATAATTCAAGTGCTCGCTCTAAGGTCAACAGCTCAACCGCATCTCCTCGGCGCAGTGTTGCATTTGTTTCACCATCGGTAACATAAATACCAAATCTGCCATCTTTAACAATTACTTCACGTTCGGTTTGTGGATCCTTACCTAACTCTTTAAGTGGCGGCTTTGCAA
>JAEMSA010000076.1 GCA_016463095.1 Candidatus Nanopelagicales bacterium | reverse complement strand
ATATAGTTCATTAAGTTGGTATTGATTAAAATAGATTGGACAATAAAGCAGTGTGCAATTATCACACTCAATATATGTAAAAAAGGGTTGCTGGTATCTAAAGAAATGTAAAAAATATTTTTTTGCATCATCCCAATTCATTTCCTCTAATGGTCGTGATGCCTTAACTTTTCTCTTAAAGTCAAGTTGTTTCTGTCCACACTTGGGACAATTTCTTGAAATATAATTTTGTTCCGAAATATTTATTATTCTTTCACCTCTAATTCGCTTGAATAGTAATCATACTAGGGATCACCTTTCACTTCAAGGCTTATATCTTGCTTAGTCAGCCCTTATCGGAAGCATTATTCCAGTAATACTTTAGCATTATACATATAATCATGACCATTATTTTTATTTACAAGTAATCAGTATTGAACTTAACCAAGTTAATCACGGTAGTAACTTCCAATTCATTTCACAATTAAAACTGCTTCACTAACAATTTGAAATATGATTTACTAATTATGGAGTTCGGAAATTGTTCGGGGGAACCAAAATCAACTCGTTGCAATTAAATCAGCTCATAAAAATCGTGCTCTGAACAGCGAAAACGAAAGTGGGCCCTGTCGGGATCGAACCGACGACCCACAGATTAAAAGTTCGTCCCAGCAAGACCACTCTATGTCAGAGTAACCCGATTTACCTATGATTAACTATTAGGTCAATCCTCATTAATAGGTGTTGAGACCTGTCTAGATTTGTTAACGATGTTCGGAAATTGTTCGGAAACTTGACTATAAATAAAGACTTATTCAGGACTCAAAATGTGTGAAAAAAATTGCTCTGATTAATTACTTGCCCGCATTTCTACAAGGTTTGCCGTCTGCAGTTGGTGGTTCCCCTGGCTTACATTCAGGCAAGTTTGACATGTCGCCTGGTTGTCCAGGTTGACCCTGCTGTCCTTGTCCAGGTTGTTGTAATTCAGAACTAATTGAATTCATAGGCACATTTGAATTAGCTTTAGCAAGATTCAAATATCCACCAAGTGATTCTTCAAACCCGCCATAAATCATGTAATAAGTACCATCAGAAGTTTTGAAAATTTCAGGATCGCCAGGAATTCCACCAGGAATTGAAAACGCTAAATATTCCTTAGTAAAATTTAAACCATCAGTGCTGACAATCGCGGTCACCCCGGAAGCAGTTTGAGATCTATCACCTTGACCATAAAGGGTAACTCCACCCAAATCATTGATCATGGCGTAAGGATGCTTCCCGTTACCTTTCAAAGAACCCTTTGAATCAGCACCTGAAACTGATCCCACAAACTCCCAGTTAAGTGAATCAGTTGATTTGGCAACATAATAACCATTTTTACTAATAGGGGCACCAGGTTTTTCTAATTCAGAGAAATAACCCAAATAGGTTCCCCCAAGTTTTATAACACTCAATGCTCCTGGTTCAAAACCTAAATCTTTTTTAGCGAGTCGAAGACCTTCTTCTTCAGTAAAATTCACACCATCTTTAGAAAAAGCTGATTTGATTCCATCTCCAGTGACAAAATATAGACGTAGGGTTTCATCATCAAGTTTGAGAATTCTTGGTTGACCCCAAAAAGAATTAGTTACAGGTTCACCTATTGTCCAAGTTTTCAAATCACCAGAACTAGTGGCAGATAAAATTCCTTTTTCTTGAGCAAAGAAATAGATTCTTACTGAACCATCAGCAAGCACAACCGCAGTGGCATCAGCTACAGGTAAACCTTTTTTAACTCCAACTGATTCAGGTGTTAAAACTTTTTCAGCATAAATATCAAAAGAAATCGCTCCCACAGATTGTGGTGCAGCTACTTCGGGTTGAGTAGTTTGAGGTGGCGTATTTGGGTCACTTTCTGTACTAGAACCACCACAAGAGGTCAATAAAAATAGTGGCACTATCAAACCGAATATAAAAGTTTTTTTCAAGCAAGCCTCCCGATAAGCATACTAATGTAGAAGTGGCTGAATTTGTTCGGGAAAAATCAAACTCAACTTGTGACAATTGATCTTGTTGAAGAAATTAGTGCTCTGTACAGCGAAAACGAAAGTGGGCCCTGTCGGGATCGAACCGACGACCCACAGATTAAAAGTCTGTTG
>JAEMSA010000016.1 GCA_016463095.1 Candidatus Nanopelagicales bacterium | reverse complement strand
CAAGTGTTGCTAAATTAAATTTTCTTTCCCCAGTTTTCACAGCTTCTGGATGTGCGGCTGCTGGAAAAGAACTTGATCAATTTATTGATATCACCTCAATTGGAGCGGTAGTCACAAAAAGTGTGATGCTAAATCCCAGATCGGGAAGAGCTACACCACGCATGGCTGAAACACCTAGTGGAATGCTCAATGGAATTGGTTTACAAGGTCCAGGGATTGATGATTTCATCGAAAATGATTTGCAATGGTTGCAACAAAAGGGTGCTCGAACCATTGTTTCTATTGCTGGAAATAACGTTGAAGAATTTGGCAAGGTAGCAGACAAATTAAGAGATATTCCAGGTGTTGTTGGTATTGAGGTAAATATTTCTTGTCCAAATGTGGAAAACCGGGGACAAGTATTTGCCTGCGATCCTTTGTCAGCAGCGGATGTGATTTATAGTGTGCGCAGAAATGTTTCAGCGAACATGCCACTATTTGCCAAACTATCTCCCGATGTTACGGATATAACAGCAATAGCTAAATCTGTCGTGAAAGCTGGAGCAGATGGATTAAGTGTTATTAACACATTATTGGGAATGGTGATCGACACAGACACATTTTTACCTAGATTAAGTGGCAAGACCGGTGGCTTATCTGGTCCTGCGATTAGACCAGTGGCAGTTCGGTGTGTTTATCAAATACGAAAAGTTCTCCCTGATATTCCAATAATTGGAATGGGTGGCATAAGAAATGGGAAAGATGCAATTGAATTTTTTGCTGCTGGAGCAAATGCCATAAGTGTGGGCACAACTGTTTTTAATGACCCAGAAGCATGTGTACGCATTCATGATGAGGTGGCAGAAATATTACAAGAAAAATCAATCAAATCACTATCAGAAATCATAAATGCGGCACATAGAGAAGACATAAGTTGAAAGCACCAATCGCAGTTGCCTTAGATGCCCCCGATTTAGCTACAGCCAAGAATTGGGCTTTAGCAGTTAGTCCATATGTGACAACTTTAAAAATCGGGCTAGAAACATATTTACGCGACGGTAAAGAAGCAATTCATGAAATAAGAAAGATTAGCGATTGTGATATTTTTTTGGATTTAAAACTGCACGATATTCCAGCCACTGTAATTGGGGCATGTAAGTCTGTCGCTGAATTAGCACCAAAGTATTTGACAGTGCATGCTTCTGGAGGAAAAGACATGATCTCTGCAGCGGTACAAACTTTGCCTAATACGCTGATAGTGGCGGTAACAATACTTACCTCAATTGATCAAACGAATTTACAAGAAATTGGCTTTTCTAGTAACCCAAGTCAGTCGTCAATAAAACTTGCCCAACTTGCAGTTGCAGCTGGAGCCAGGGCAATAGTTTGCAGTGCACAAGAAGTGTCCGAAATTCGCCGAAATGTTGCAGATGAAATTGTCCTTATTACTCCTGGAATTAGACCAGCAGGTACAAATCGAGACGATCAACAAAGAGTTGCGACTCCACAAGAAGCAATTGCAAATGGTGCGGATTTACTAGTGATAGGTCGTCCCATAACAAGTGAGATTGATGTAGCCGCCGCCGCCAAGTTAGTAAGCGAAGAAGTTAACGACATCTATTTGTGAGTCCCTTTATTGAACCTAAAAACAGATAGTGCAATGATAACGACATGGCTTTACCAAACCTGACCAAGGAAGAACGCGCAGCTGCTTTGCTTAAAGCCGCAGCAGCTCGAAAAGTTCGCGCAGAGGTTCGTGAGAAATTAAAAAATCATCAAATCACATTGACAGATGTTTTCTCTAGAATCCGCGTTGAAGATGCTGTTGGAAAAATGAAAGTTGTTGCCTTTTTAGAATCAATGCCAGGTGTGGGAAAAATACGAGCAGAAAATATTATGGAAAGATTAGGAATCGCTCCAAGTCGAAGGCTCAGAGGCTTAGGACCTAATCAAATTAATGCATTGTTAACGGAATTTAGCTCGTGAAATCCAAATTAGTAGTTTTAGCGGGCCCATCTGGGGTTGGTAAAGGTACGGTTGTGCGCGAACTTATCAAACAAAAACCTGAGATATTTCTTTCTGTTTCAGCCACAACACGTCAACCCCGTCCAGAAGAGATCCATGATGATCACTACATGTTTTTAAGTGAAGAAGAATTTCAAGGAGAAATTAGTAATGGAAATCTTTTAGAACACGCTAAATTTGCTGGGGCCTGGTATGGAACACCACGTAAACCTGTTGAAGACAGAATCAAAAATAATCAAATGGTTGTTTTAGAAATAGATTTACAAGGGGCAAGGCAAGTCAAAAAATCAATGCCTGAAGCATTCCTGGTCATGCTCAAACCACCGTCAACTGAGGAACTTAAAAGAAGACTCATCCAACGGGGCACCGAAAATCCAGAGGAACTAGAACTTCGCCTAGCAGTCGCAATTAGTGAATTAGAGGCTGAGTTTGAGTTCGACGCTGTGGTAATCAATGAGGATGTTTCATCAGCGGTTAGTCAACTGATAACCTTGTTGCATCTCAATTAAGAGATCCCAAATCAGATGAAAGGCCTCTCAAAACCGTGGCAATCACACTTCGTCCAGAAGGCATTACCAACCCACCCATAGATGATCTTTTAGATACAGCTGGTTCTAAATATCAGTTAGTTATCTATGCAGCCAAACGTGCTCGACAAATCAATGCCTACTATTCACAACTTGGTGAAGGACTACTTGAATATGTTGGTCCACTTGTTGAAACTCAACTGCAAGAAAAACCACTATCTATTGCATTAAGAGAAATCAATTCTAAACTTTTGAAAACAGAACACGTTGATCCAGAGGTACTAGCACAAGAAGCAGTAGAAATTGAACAAAGAAGATTAGCTGCCATTCAAGCTCAACAAAGGTACAACTCAGGATATGACAACTCTTTTGCTGGTGTTTACGAAGAAACCTTTGAAGAGACACAAGAAGTTGTAACAGAAGATGTTGAAACACCAATAGCAGCTGAAGTTGTTGTAGATAATGAAGAAGGTAATGGCACTGCGCCAACTGAAGAAACTCCTTCCTAAGAAGTTTTTTTAAACTAAGTCGGAGAAAAAATGTCTCGACCATTAGTTGTACTGGGTGTAACCGGTGGAATAGCTGCATATAAATCTGCAGATTTAATCCGTCGCCTCAAAGACCAAGAATTTGACGTTCAAGTTGTGGCAACAAAAAGTGCACTCAAATTTGTTGGGGAAACCACTTTTGCTGCACTAAGTGGAAATCCAGTTATCTCAGATATTTGGGATCAATCCCATAATGTTGAACATGTTCAATTAGCTAAAAAAGCTGATGCAATAGTTGTTGCACCTGCCACAGCAGATTTTCTGGCACATTTGGTTTACGGATTTGCCAACGATGCATTATTGGCAACATTGCTAGTGGCAAAATGTCCTGTGGTACTTGCACCTGCCATGCACACCGAAATGTGGGAAAACTCTGCTACTAGAGAAAACGTCGCAACTTTAAGAAGACGTGGATTTTTAGTTTTAGAACCAGCAGTTGGTCAATTAACGGGTGCAGATCAAGGCGTAGGCAGACTGCCAGAAACTAATGAAATAGCACGAGTTGTCAAACAAGTAGTTAATAGGAATTCAACTAATTTGCCTAACGATTTATCTGGTTTAAATGTTTTGATATCTGCTGGTGGTACACGTGAAGCAATAGATCCGATCAGATTTATTGGTAATAGAGCAAGTGGTAAGCAAGGTGTGGCATTAGCATTAACAGCTTTAAGTAGGGGAGCAAAAGTCACTTTGGTAGCAGCTAATTTGAATGTAAGTGTTCCTGCTGGAGTCGAATTTGTGTCGGCAAATACTGCCGCTGAAATGTTAGAGCAAATGAAACTAAGAGCAGGTTCTGCTGACATTGTAATCATGAATGCTGCTGTCGCTGATTATTTTATCCCAAATCCTGAAACAGCTAAGATCAAAAAAACTTCAGATAATCTAACCATTGAGTTAAGTAAAACAGCAGATATTCTGTCTTTGTTATCAGAAAATAAACCAGTCAAGCAATATCTTGTTGGGTTTGCGGCTGAAACAACAGATAGTGATGAGGAATTAGTTTCATTAGCAAAAAATAAATTACAGAGAAAAAACGTAGATCTCATAGTTGGAAATAGGGTTTCCTCAACCTTAGGTATCAATAGTGACGAGAATCAAGCAATCATGGTGTCTAAGGATGAAGCAATATCTTTAGCTAAGTCAGATAAATTGGTACTCGCCGATGCCATCTGGGACTTCATTGTTAAGGACATGACTAAAGTAGGGCAAGTAAGAAAGAGTCCGGTCGAGCCCGACCTTGCGTGATCTTATAGGAATTATTTTATTTCCCAGAAAGGAAATTTGCCCATAATGTCAGGACGCTTGTTTACTTCCGAATCTGTAACTGAAGGCCACCCAGATAAAATTGCCGATCAAATTAGTGACTCAATTCTTGATGACATGCTTCGACAAGACCCTAATAGTCGGGTTGCTGTTGAAACTTTAATAACGACCGGACAAGTACACGTTGCCGGGGAAGTTACTACAAGTGGTTACACAGATGTTCCCGAAATTATTCGACAAGTTGTTACCCAAATTGGTTATGACAGTTCTGTAAAAGGATTTGACGGTAACTCATGTGGTGTTTCTGTTTCAATTGGAAAACAATCACCAGATATTGCCCAAGGAGTAGATGACGCATTAGAAGAAAGAACTGGATCTCAAGATCCATTAGATAGACAAGGGGCAGGTGACCAAGGTTTGATGTTTGGTTACGCCTGTACCGACACTAAAACTTTAATGCCACTGCCAATCTATTTGGCTCATCGTTTAGCTGAAAAGTTAACTGAGGTAAGAAAAAATGGAACTATTGGTTACTTAAGACCAGATGGTAAAACACAAGTCACCATTGAATACGACGAAAACAATAAACCTGTTCGATTAGACACAATAGTCATATCTTCTCAACATGCCACAGATGTTGACTTAGAAAAACAATTGACACCAGATATCAAAAAACATGTTGTAGAACCTGTTTTAAAAGCTTTGGACGTTCAACTTGACACTAATAATTTTAAGTTATTAGTTAATCCCACCGGAAGATTCGAAATTGGTGGGCCGATGGGTGATGCAGGTTTAACAGGTCGCAAAATCATTGTTGATACCTATGGTGGCATGAGCCGACATGGTGGTGGCGCGTTTTCAGGTAAAGATCCATCTAAGGTTGATCGTTCTGCGGCATATGCAATGCGTTGGGTTGCTAAGAATGTTGTAGCAGCAGGTTTAGCGCAACGATGTGAAGTACAAGTTGCTTATGCAATAGGTAAAGCACAACCAGTTGGTGTTTTTGTCGAAACATTTGGAACCGGAATTACCAGTGATGAAAAAATACAAGCAGCAATATTAAAAGTATTCGATTTAAGACCAGCAGCAATCATTAAAGATCTTGACCTGAAAAGACCTATATACAAAAAAACTGCTAGTTATGGTCATTTCGGTAGAGAAGATAAAGATTTCACTTGGGAGAAAACAGATAGGGCAGAAGCACTTAAATCTGCCATTTCTAAATAAAACAATTTTGAGGAGTGTAGGCGTTAAATGTCGCGACACTTAAGCGTTGCAAAAGTTGTGTTAGATAATCCATTGCCACATCTTGATCGGCTATTCGATTATCAGATTCCGGAAGAATTAGACGAAACCTGCGTACCGGGAGTTAAAGTAAAAGTAAAATTCTCTGGTCGAAATATGGAAGCTTGGGTAGTTGAACGAGTTGAGTTGACAAGTCACCATAAGAAACTAAGTGATATAACAAAAGTTATTTCCAACTACCCGGTATTAGTTCCTGAAGTATTGCAGTTGTGTCAATTTGTTGCCGATCGATTTGTGGGAAATTTAACTGATGTTTTGAGATTCGCGGTTCCTCCGCGACAAGCCAAAATAGAAAAATCTCATATAGCTGAAAATATTTCACTTAAAATTGATATGGCTAATGATCAGACCAAGCATCAATCGATCACTTTCCCCCCAAAATATGACCACGTAGGCGAATTAGTTCAACTAATCTTAAATGTTAAAAAATCACAGAAACAATCACTTGTACTTTTTCCAAATATCCATTTGGTAGAAGATTTTGTTCAAAAAATAAGCAGTACAGCACCCGATTTAAAGATTCAGATTTTAAGTGCAGAACAAGAACCTGGAATTAGATATAAATCCTTTTTAGATATTTTGCGAACAAGTGTCGACCTGGTAGTTGGTACCCGAAACGCTGTGTTCGCTCCGCTGTCTGCTTTAGGCCTAATAGTGATATGGGACGACGCGGATCAAAACTATTTTTCGCAGCAATCTCCATATTGGAATGCCAGACAAGTTGCTCTATTAAGAGCAAAGCTAAGTAATTGTGATTTCATAAGTGTTGGTAATTCTGAAAGTGTGGCCGTTAATCAGTTAATTTTCGATCAGGTAGTTGAAAGACAATCAATTGAAAATTGCAAATCAAATGATTATTGGCCACAGATTTTGACACTTGACAACACATCGGCTGACCCACTTGAGCGAACGAAACGTATTCCAAACAAGGCGTGGGAAATAATTAAAAATGGTCTAACCCAAGGTGATGTTTTAATTCAAGTACCTCGCCTTGGATATTCAAGTAATTTGCAATGCAGCACCTGTCGAGAAAGTGCTCGATGTACAAGTTGTGCTGGTCCATTATTAACTAAAGATAAAAATAGTTCACCAGAATGCAAATGGTGTGGAAAAGTTGCTAGTAGCTGGAAATGTAGATTTTGTAATTCTAGGCAATTCAGAATTTCAGTAGTAGGACAAACTAAAACTGTGGAAGAGTTAGGAAAATCTTTTCCTGGGGTCAAAATTATCACTTCTGGTGGAAGCGCAATTTTACGTTCTATAGAACCGGGTCATTCGATAGTTGTTGCCACACCTGGAGCAGAGCCTAAGTGCGAAAGTGGTTATACCGCTGCAGTTTTACTTGATGCATATCTACTTCTGGGTGTTCCTTCTTTGGCGGCAGCCGAGGAATCATTACGTAAATGGTTACATGTATTTACTTTGGTAAAGCCTGAATCACAAGGTGGAAAAGTTTTCATTACTAGTGAATCAACTAATCGTGTGGTGCAATCACTTATAAAACACGATCCTAATTGGTTGATTGATAACGAACGGCAATTAAGACAAGACACTGGATTACAGCCCTATTTGACAACGATTTCTCTTAAGGGAGATTTGAAGGAAATTACGCAACTATCTGAAATTTTCAAACAATATGATGCTATTTCTGTGATGGGTCCAAGGATTTTTGAGAAGGAAGAGTTAGCCCAAATTGTAATCGGCTCAAAAGAACCTGAAGAAATATTGAGTAAAATTCGATCAGAAATCATAAAATTTAGTACGGCTAGAACCAAACCCGTGCGTGCACACGTAAACGCATACGACATCGAATAGCATTGAGGAATCATCTAGAAAGAGATTGCCAATGTCTATAAAAAATATAAGAATATTTGGTGATGCAGTATTGACTAAAAAAGCAGATGAAGTAAAAGATTTTGATAAAGAAATTCAGCAGTTAGTAAAAGACTTAACAGAGACAATGCGGGAAGCGCCTGGAGTTGGGTTAGCTGCACCTCAAATTGGCGTTTCTTTAAGAGTGTTCACTTACTGCGTTGACGAGGACAAACCAGGACATTTGATTAATCCGGTCTTACAATTATCCGACGCAAGACAATATGGCGATGAGGGATGTTTATCTTTACCAGGTTTGGTTTTCGATACCGATAGATCCTTTGGGGTTATCGCAAGAGGTAAGAACATGTATGGCGAAGATGTCGTCATCGAAGGTTCTGAACTTTTGGCCCGTTGTATTCAACACGAAACAGATCATCTTGATGGAATTCTTTTTGTTGATCGACTCGATAGTGACACTCGTAAATTAGCTATGAAATCTATTAGGGAATCCGAATGGTTCGGGGCAGATGCACCAATTATGAAAATTAGCCCACACGAAACATTTGGTCTGTCGATTTAGGTTGAATGAAACTACTTTTTTTAGGTACACCCCAGAGCGCTGTTCCAATTCTTGAAGCATTAATTGCTTCAAATCATGAAGTCGTAGGCGTTGTTAGTCAACCGGCCAGAAAAAGTGGACGAGGGCAAGACATTCAAGATTCTGCTGTTACAACTTTTGCAATCAAAAACAAGATACCTACTTTTAGTCCAGAGAAAATCGATCAAGACTATTTTGACAATTACTTGAATCAATTAGATGCAAAAGTTGCAATAGTTGTTGCTTTCGGTCAGATTTTAGATAGAAGTATTTTGAATTCTTTGGAATATGGATGGCTAAATATTCACTACTCAAAATTACCTAAATATCGTGGTGCAGCACCTGTCCAGCGCGCCATAATGAATGGTGATAGAAACAGTGGAATCACAATTTTTCAAATCGATGAAGGGTTAGACACTGGACCTATTTTAGCTCAATACGATTATGTGATTGACGATTCCTTTGGCACACAAAGAGTTCTCAACGATATGAATGATTTGGGCTCCAAAAAAATTATTGATGTTCTTGACAGTATTGATGATAAATCAATCACAGTTACTCCTCAGCAAGGAGAAACAAGTTCAGCTAACAAAATTAATGAATCAGATATGCAGATTCATTGGACTAAGGAAGCTTCTGAGATAAAAAACTTGATAAGATCGGGAACAAGAAACAATTGCGCTTGGACGATTTTTCAAGGTCAAAAAATTAAAATTGTCTCTTGTGCGCAGATTGAAAACATAACAGAACTCAATCCAGGGCACATAGTTATTGTGAATAAAAAGATTCAGATAAGTTGCGGTTCAGGCCAATTGATAATCGATCAAGTAATTCCCGAGGGTAAGAAACAAATGGATGCCTATTCTTGGGTAAATGGCATTCAAGATAAAAAAGACTTAGTCTTTACTTAATTCTTGAGACCACGTGGGATAAGCGCATCAGAAATCTCATGAAGTTTAGTATTCTATAGACATGGACATAAAAATATCGGCAAGTATTCTAAATGCTGATGTGAATCGATTAGAGCAAGAAATAGCATCGGTAAGTGATTCAGTTGATTGGATCCATGTTGATGTCATGGATAATCACTTTGTCCCAAATTTAAGTTTTGGAACTAACGTTTTAGAAAGTTTGGCTAAGAAAAAGATTAAGCCACTTGATATTCACTTGATGATTGAAAATCCAGATAAATGGGCTCTAGATTTTGTGGCGGCAGGTGCCGATTCTGTGACATTTCATTATGAGGCCGCAGAAGATCCAACGAAAATAATAAAGGAAATTCATGCATTAAAATCAAGAGTTGGATTAGCCATTAAGCCAAACACTTCACTTGCAGATGTAAAAGAATTTCTAAGCGACATTGACGTATTACTCGTGATGACAGTTGAACCAGGATTTGGTGGACAGGCCTTCATGAACAAAATGTTAGATAAAGTACGCGAAGCGCGATCAATTACAAATGATAAAAACTTAAAAATGTGGATTCAAGTAGATGGGGGAATAGGTTTACAAACTATTGAACAAGCAGCGCAAGCTGGGGCTGATTTCATAGTTGTTGGTTCGGCAGCATTTTCTACTGCAGATCCAGGTAAAGCCATGCAAGATTTGAGAGAATTAGCAGTGAAAAGTTTGAGTATTTAATTTATGGCTCATCAATCTGATAGCTATTGGTTAGGCGTTGCCGCTGAACAATCTCTAATTCCATTTAGTGTTAAAAGAAATCCTCGCGTGGGAGCTGTGATTGTTGATAAAACTGGGTTACCAATTGCAACTGGATTTCATGAAGGATTTGGTACTGCTCATGCGGAGCAAGTTGCTTTAGAGAAAGCCAAGAGCAAAGCAAAACAAGCAACAATATTTGTAAATCTAGCGCCTTGTAATCATGTTGGGAAAACTCCTTCTTGCTGTGAAGCGATAATTAATAGTGGAATTAAGAAAGTTGTTTTCTCAAACGTTGATCCAAATCCGGTTAGTCAAGGAAACATTGAGTTTCTTAGGGCAAATGGAGTTGAAGTACATCACCAAAGAGCGCCAAAAAAGTACGAGAAAATTAATGAACGATGGTTCAAATCCTTCGAATTTGATAGACCGTTTGTGACCGCAAAAATAGCGATGACCATGGATGCCAAAACTAGTGGGCTAAATAACAAAAGATTACAAATAACTGGCGCAGAAACTGAATTTGAAGTTCACCAAATACGAAATGGTTGTGATGCAATTCTTACTGGAACAGGAACTGTTTTAGTTGATAATCCCAAACTGAATGTGCGCCTTCCCCGAAAAATAAGACAAAATTTTCAACCACTTCGATTTGTTGCTGGGGATAGAGAAATACCATCAAACTATGTTGTCCATGATGGTTCTCCTTCGACCATATTTATTCCTAGAGAATCACCAAGACTCATTCTTGAGAAGCTTTTCAAATATGAGGTCAGAACTGTGTTGTTGGAGAGTGGTCCAACATTGATGACTGAATTTATGCAAAAAGATTTGGTTGATGAAATTGTGATTTACCTGGCACCTAGCCTTCTAGGCCAAGGCAGAGCAATATTTGACGAAATCATACATCCAGTTCTAAATCGCCCTTACAACATAAGTAGTGTTGGATTAGTAGGAAAAGATCTGAGAATAAGAGTTTCTCTCAGATAGATATTTGAAGTTGGAGATATGTTCACAGGTATTGTTCAACACATAGGTGCGGTAAAACAAGTTCAAGATCTGGGTGACAATTCATTAAGAATTGAAATTGATTGCAAAGATTTGAACGCGTCCTCACAAATTGGAGATAGCGTCTCTATTGATGGCGTTTGTTTAACTGTTGAAAAGATAAACGATTATTCGCTATCGTTTACCGCAATTGCTGAAACCTTATCAAAAACAAAAATGGTAAGCATAAAAGATGGAGACTTAGTAAACGTCGAGAAATCAGCAACTTTTCAGGACCTAGTAGGCGGTCATCCCAGTTCAGGTCATATTGATACCACGGGAATTATTTTGAAAATATCTCAGTCAGATTCTTGGTCAGTTTTAAGAATTGGTTTTGACAATGATTTCAAAAATTTGATCGTAAGTAAAGGCTCAATTAGCCTTGATGGTGTTTCTTTGACCATCAGTGATTTACAGGTTGAGGATAAGCAACCTTGGTTTGAAGTTTCATTAGTGCCTGTGACTTTAAGCAAAACAACACTTAATTCTTTACAGGTCGGTGGCAAAGTTAATATTGAATTTGATCAAGTCGGTAAATACATTGCGCAAAACTTACGGATGCAAAATGAGAGATAACAATAAAGTTGAATTTGATTCAATAGAAAGTGCGATAGAGGAATTCAAAGCCGGAAAAGCTTTGGTAGTAGTAGACGATGAAGACAGAGAAAATGAGGGGGACTTAGTTCTTGCTGGCACCTTAATTAATTCTGAATCAATGAATTTTATGATCAAAAATACTTCAGGTGTTGTCTGTGTACCGATGTTGGCAGAGGATTTAGATCGTTTGAATTTGCCACCCATGATTGCAATAAATGAGGATAAGAAATCAACTGCTTTTAGTGTTTCAGTTGACGCAGCAATAGGCATAACAACTGGAATTTCAGCAGAGGATCGTTGTCGAACCATCAAGGTTTTAGCGGACAGAAATTCGAAATACACTGATGTTTCAAAACCAGGCCATATTTTTCCATTGCGAGCAGCTCAAGGTGGAGTTTTGAGAAGAGCGGGTCACACTGAAGCTGGTATCGATTTAGCAAAATTGGCTGGGCTTAATCCAATTGCTGTTATTGCAGAGCTGGTTGAAGATGATGGTTCAATTCGTAAGTACGAGTCTAGCTATCGGTTCGCTCGTGAAAACAATTTAAAGTTTATTTCCATTGCAGATATTATTTCATACCGGAGAAAGCACGAGAAACAAATTGAGTTAATTTCGACCAGTGAATTACCAACAAAATTCGGTAACTTTAAAGCTTTTGGCTATAAGTCCAATATTGATGGCATATCCCATATTGCTTTAGTTGCAGGTGATATCGGTGATGGAGAAAATGTTTTAGTGAGAGTTCACTCTGAGTGTTTAACTGGAGACGTAATGGGCTCATTGCGATGTGATTGCGGCGATCAATTACAACTTGCCATGAAAACAATTTCCGAAAATGGTCGTGGCATAGTTTTGTATGTTCGTGGACATGAGGGTCGAAGCATAGGTTTACTTAACAAAATTGCTGCCTATGGTTTACAAGATAAAGGTCGAGATACAGTACAAGCGAATCTGGAACTAGGTTTTCCAGCAGATGCCAGGGATTACGGAACTGGTGCTCAAATCTTGGTAGACTTAGGTGTTAAAACAATGAAACTGTTAACTAATAATCCTGCTAAGAGGGCAGGACTAGAAGGTTACGGACTAAAGATTGTGGAACGTGTAGCCTTAGTAGCACAAGTTAATGAAAAGAACGTTGATTATTTATCAACTAAAAAAAATAAGATGGGCCACGATATCCCAGATGAATCCCTTAAGGCTAAAAAATGAACAAAGATAGAATTCCTGAAATCAAGTTAGCTAAAGTTAAAAAATCTAG
Organism: Candidatus Nanopelagicales bacterium; assembly: GCA_016463095.1. Classification (GTDB taxonomy): domain Bacteria; phylum Actinomycetota; class Actinomycetes; order S36-B12; family UBA5976; genus ATZT02. Next base: position 16,441 of record JAEMSA010000016.1, on the reverse strand, counting down.
TAAAATAGCAATTATTGCTGCAATCTGGAACAAAGATTTAACAGACAACATGTTAAATGAATGTGTAACGACTCTCAAAGCACATGGATTGAAACCAGTTTCTATACGCGTGTCTGGCTCTTTTGAATTAATTGCGGCTACTAAAAACGCATTCATTAAGAAATTTGACGCCGTGATTGCCTTAGGTGTTGTCCTAAAAGGGGAGACCCCACACTTTGAATATGTGTCAATGGCTGTAACTAATGGTCTTGCCCAGATAGCAGCAGACACCGGCAAACCTATTGGTTTTGGAGTTTTGACTTGTGATAACCATGCCCAGGCAACTGCAAGAGCTGGTTTTCCAGGATCAATTGAGAATAAGGGCAAGGAAACTGCATTAGCCGTACTACAAAGTCTAAATGTGCATAAGCAGTTGGGTTAAAAACTTTAATAAAATTGCTTTGGGTTATCCTTTTAGTAAGTGATCAAGGTGAGGTTTTGTGAAATCTTTCGAACAACTTTGGACGGAATTAAACGACAAAGTTGCTGCAAATGACCCGAATTCTGCAAGTGTGAAATTGATTAACCAAGGCGTTCACGAAGTTGGTAAGAAAGTTGTGGAAGAAGCAAGCGAAGCATGGATGGCTTGTGAGCACGAAGATAAGTCCAGAGCTGCGGAAGAAATTTCGCAATTGTTGTATCAGACACAACTATTAATGCTGGCGGCTAAAGTCAGCCTTGAAGATGTTTATAAGAAATTATAGGTTCAAACAATGTTGAAGATTGCTATACCCAATAAAGGTCAACTTGCTGAACCAACTCAAAAATTACTGAGAGAAGCAGGATATTTAAAAAGTCACCATCCCAGAGACCTAGTTGTTAGTGATCCGGAAAATGACGTTGAATTTTTTTTCCTAAGACCAAGAGATGTTGCAACATACGTGGGAGCCGGCACTCTTGATTTTGGAATAACTGGTAAAGATCTATTAATCGATTCGAAATCTAAAGCTTTAACAGTTATGGAATTAGGTTTTGGTCAATCAAGTTTTCGACTGGCAGTTAGTGTTGAAAAATCAGCACAAGGAATTGCGGGACTAAAAGGATCTAGAATTGCTACAAGTTATCCCAATATATTGCAAGAATGGCTAACTAAATCAAACATTAAAGCCGAAATTGTGGTTCTGGATGGTGCCGTAGAAAACGCCATAATACTTGGGGTGGCAGATGCGGTAGCTGATGTAGTTGACACAGGAACAACCCTGAAGCAAGCAGGATTAGTCATAATTGGTGATCCGATAATTGAGAGTCAAGCAATATTGTTGCGAGGGCAAAAAACTATTGATTCAAGTGAAACCGAGAATTTTATAAGAAGAATTTCTAGTGTTTTGGTAGCTCGTGAATATGTAATGGTGGATTATGACATCGAACAATCAAAAGTTGAAATAGTAACAAAAATAACTCCTGGAATTGAGTCACCAACTATTTCTCCGTTACATGAAACAGGTTGGGTGGCTGTAAGAGCCATGACTAAGAGAAAAGATATGCACAGAATCATGGACGAACTTTATGCGGTTGGGGCAAAAGGCGTAATCGCTACAGAAATAATGGCTTGTCGTCTCTAAAAGTTGAACAAGACACAGGAGAAGCAGATCCTGGCTTATTGAATTTACTGATCTCAAAACATGAAGGTTTTGAAAAACAAGTCTTCAACAAACTAACGAGTGCAAGATTAATTGGTGGATTGGTAGCCAAAAAAGAAGAACACGTTGAGATGATGCAAGTCAACTTTGTTTCAAATGATGGTCGATTAGGGATGCCGGTATTTACAAGTGTTGGTGAGCTAAATAAGTGGAATATCGAAGCTAGACCTTTGCCACTTAGTGCCAAAGATTTTGCGCAACAAACCATCAGTCAGAAACTTGATGGGCTAATTATTGATCTATCAGCAAGTCATCGATTTGTGATAAGCGGTTACATGCTTGATTGTCTAGCAAATGAGAGAAGCTGGGATTTTCCGCACGAAGATCAACAGGTAAAGGAAGTCATAACAAGCATCTGTCAAACAAACCCAAAAGTGGGCAAGATTGATATTGAAAAGGGAACAAAATGTGATTTGACGATCACAATCCATGGTCCTGCGAGTTTGGCAAATGGGGTCATAAAACTGGCTAATTTGATATCTGAGCACCCAGTTATCCGAGAAAAAGTACCCCGAGGTGCTGACTTATTTCTCAAGCCTTCGCTCTGATAATCTAGACAAACCAGTCGCCAACCGGCGATGCACAAGCGGAGAAATCTCCCACCTGCTAGATCGCTTAAAAGATCTTTTGGGTAAGAAGAAGTTAGTGATTGTTTAGTTAAAACTAGCATCACGGTTCTTTAGCGTGTGCCACATAAAGAATTTGCATTTTCTTTTTGTGGGGACAGCGAACAAAAGGAGTAAGTATCAGCGTTGAACCACGGATCAATGATCGGATTCGCGTACCAGAAGTGCGCTTAGTTGGACCAAACGGAGAACAAATCGGAGTAACTCGAATTGAAGATGCTATTCGAATGGCTCAAGAAAACGATTTAGATCTTGTCGAAGTAGCACCAGAAGCTAAGCCCCCAGTGGCAAAGATTATGGACTATGGAAAGTTCAAATATCAAGAAGCACTTAAGGCCCGCGAAAACAGACGCAGTCAAGTTAATGCGGTTGTTAAAGAAATGAAACTTCGTCCGAGAATTGAAAGTCACGACTACGAAACCAAAAAGAGTCATATTGAAAGATTTCTTATTGGTGGCGACAAAGTCAAAGTGACAATCATGTTTCGTGGTCGTGAGCAGTCTCGTCCTGAAATGGGTTACAAATTACTATCCCGCTTGGCTGAAGATTTGGCTGAAGTGAGCATGGTCGAATTTGCACCCAAACAAGATGGTCGAAACATGGTCATGGTTTTAGCGCCAAACAGAAGAAAGTCTGAAGCGGTTCGTGCAAAACAAGTTGCGCGAGACAAAGCAGACAAGTCCTTCGATACCGAATAACTTTTAGAACAAGGGACAAATAAATGCCGAAGATGAAAACACATAGTGGCGCTAAAAAGCGCTTCAAAAAAACTGGTACAGGAAAGATCACTCATGAAAGAGCTGGTCGTAGACACTTACTTGAATCAAAATCAAGCAAGAGAACAAGACGCTTAGCTGCTGTAGAGCAGTTAGCACCAGGTGACACCAAGAAAGCCAAACGCATGTTGGGTTTGCGTTAAAACAAAAACTTTTACTAGAAAGGAAGAAATGACATGGCACGTGTAAAAAGAGCGGTCAACGCGCATAAGAAGCGTCGCGTTGTGATGGAAGAAGCCAAGGGATACAGAGGACAACGTTCTCGCTTGTATCGCAAAGCTAAAGAACAAATTCTTCACTCACGCGTTTACTCATTTGCTGATCGTCGCGAAAAGAAAGGTGATTTCCGTCGCCTTTGGATCACGCGCATCAACGCTGCAGTGCGTGAAAATGGATTAACTTACAACAGATTCATCCAGGGTTTAAATGTAGCTGGAATTGAAGTAGATCGTCGCATGTTAAGTGACATGGCGATCAACGACGTTCAAGCATTCAAAGCCTTAGTTGAAGTAGCACGCTCCGCAATTGCCAAAGCGTCCTAATAACGAAACCTCATCGTCGACCGAATCAAATGCCTTAACGATTCGGTCGACAAAGGTAGCTAACGCATTAGAATTATTAAATAAACGGGATAGAGAGTTACGTTCTGAGTTCCTAGTTGAAGGATCTCACGCTGTGGAAGAAGTTATTAAATCTCACATGGCAAAAGCAATCTTTGTTACCAGAGAATTTGCACGAACTAATAATGCACTTTTAAGCAAAGCTGCTTCTGAAAGAATTTCAATTTTTGAAACAGAATCATTAGCGATTGAAAAATTGAGTGAAACCTTAAGCCCACAAGGAATCGTTGCAGTGTCTGATTATGTGGCTACAAATTTGGAAAGACAAGATTTGATTGATTCAAACTTTACGATCGTACTTTCGAATGTCAGAGATCCTGGAAATGCAGGAGCAATCATTCGAGTTGCCGATGCAGCAGGAGCAGATTTAGTAATATTTGCCGGCACATGCGTTGATCCACACAACGGAAAAGTGGTGAGAGCAAGTGCTGGGAGTATTTTCAATATCAAAGTTAGACAGTCAGACGATGTTGCAGAGACACTAACGGATTTAGTTGATACCAATCACAACGTTTATATAACTGATGGGCAATCCAAGACGACTTGGCAAGACATAGATATGAAGAAACCACTTGCCTGGGTTTTAGGAAATGAGGCATGGGGAGTTTCTGACCAGGATGCACCCGTTGGCCAAAGAGTTTCCATCCCAATTTATGGTCGAGCTGAGTCATTAAATGTCGCCACAGCCGCAGCACTTTGCCTGTATGAAACCGCAAAAACACGAAGCGGCAATTAGAATAAAAACAGGGATTGTGAAGTTCTTTACGGCCTAAAAGTATCGCAAAAGGAGTCTGGCAGCTTATGTCACAAGATTCCAATTTAGTTAGCGCTGAATCAATTAATCTGGCAGTCTCAAGTGCTTTAAGTGAAATTGATAAAGCAAATGACTTGGATGAACTAAAATTAATTAAATTAAATCATGCTGGTGATAGATCTCCCATTGCTTTAGCTAATCGCGAAATTGGTTCGTTACAAGGTGAAGCTAAATCAGAGGCAGGTAAGCGAATTGGTCAAGCAAGAAGTGTTGTAAAAGAAGCACTTGATAATCGTATGGTTGAGCTGCAAAATAATCGTGAAGATTCGATATTGGTTGCAGAAAAAGTTGATGTAACACAAGTTTTAGCAAATGCTAAATCCTCATCGCTTGTGGTTGGGGCAAGACATCCGTTAACCACAATTGCTGAACATATTGCAGACGTCTTCATTGCTATGGGATATGAAATAGCCGAAGGACCTGAAGCTGAGGCTGAATGGTTTAATTTTGACTCGTTAAATATCTCCGAAGACCATCCATCGAGAAGTTCGTCTGACACTTTTTATGTTGAATCACTTGACTCAGGTGTTGTAATGAGAACTCAAACCTCACCAGTTCAAATGAGAGCAATGCTAGAACGAAAGCCGCCAATTTATGTTATTGCACCTGGAAAAGTTTTTAGAACAGATGAATTAGATGCCACTCATACACCTGTATTTCATCAGGTTGAAGGTTTAGCGGTTGATAAGAATTTAACTATGGCGGATTTAAAAGGAACACTTGACCATTTAGCCAAAACAATGTTTGGGGAAGAAATAGAAACAAGATTTAGACCCTCATATTTTCCTTTTACCGAGCCGAGTGCAGAACTTGATCTAAAGTGTTTTGTTTGTAAAGGTGTGAATAAAAAGGAAGACTTTGATTGCAAAACTTGTCGTAACGAAGGTTGGATTGAATGGGGCGGCTGTGGCATGGTCAATCCAAATGTTTTGGAAACAGCTGGTATCGATTCAACTAGATATTCTGGTTTTGCCTTTGGAATGGGACTAGAAAGAACCTTAATGTTTAGATACGGAATAACTGATATGCACGATCTTGTTGAAGCCGACATTCGATTTACATCAAATTTTGGTTTAGGGATTTAAGTGAAATTATCAATCAATTGGATCAACGAATATGTTAAATTTCCAAAAACAACAAAGCCAGAAGTAATTGTTGAACACCTGGTTAAACTTGGTTATGAAGTCGAGGCAGTAGAAATTTTTGGTAATGTGCAAGGTCCTTTAGTGGTTGGTAAAGTTGAAAAAATTGAAATATTGAATGAATTTAAAAAACCAATAAGGTACTGCACAGTAAATGTGGGAAACAAAACCCAGGGAATAATATGCGGGGCTAGCAATTTTAAAGAAGGCGATTTAGTAGTGGTAGCCCTACCAGGGGCGATACTTCCTGGTGATTTCAAAATCTCTGAACGAGAAACGTACGGAAAAGTTTCACAAGGAATGATCTGTTCAGCTAAGGAACTTGGATTTAGTGATAATCATGAAGGCATCATGGTTTTGGCTAATGATTTAAAAATTGGTTCAGACGCCAAAAATCTTCTTGGTTTGGGTGAAACTGTTCTGGATATCTCAATATTGCCTGACCGTGGTTATGCCATGAGCGTTAGAGGAATTGGTAGAGAACTGGCCTTATCAATGAATGTTAAATATGTAGATCCAATATTGCAAAAAATTCCAAAAGTTAAGAAATCGCCAAAATTGAAGACCAAAATTAACACAAAGGATGCATCAAAGATAGCTTTAGTCACTTTAAGTGATTATAAAACTGATTCAACTTCACCTATTTTTATGCAGAAAAGGTTAGCTCAATCAGGTATTCGAACTATTTCACTACCAGTTGATGTCACAAATTATCTAATGCTAGAGATCGGTCAACCTTTGCATGCCTTCGATGCCGATAAAATTAGTGGTGGTATTCAAATAAGAAATTCCAAACAAGGTGAAATTTTAGAAACACTGGATCACGTCAAAAGAAAACTAGATTCGAGCACTTTGGTTATCGCTGATAATAAAAAAGCCCTCTCAATCGCAGGAGTGATGGGTGGTTTGGAAAGTGAAATAACTGACAAAAGTAGAAATTTGATAATCGAATCAGCTGTATTTGACAAAGCCTCGATTAGTAGAACATCTCGAAGCCTTAAATTACCAAGTGAGGCTAGTAAAAGATTTGAACGTGGGACAGACCCAGCAGTTAGTGAGTATGCAGCAATTTTGGCTGCACATTATTTGGTTAAATACGGTAAAGGAAAGATTACTGGTATTTCGATTGCGAAAAATATCATTAAACCCATCACCATAAATTTCAATCCTAATGAAGTAAAGCGTCTAATTGGGGTAGATATTGATAAGGCAACGATTCAAAAGATTCTAAAATCATTAAATATAGGAGTGACTAAAACTGGTGACAAATGGAAACTAAGAACACCGTCATGGAGACATGATCTGCATCATCAAGCAGATATCGTTGAAGAGATAGTACGTATATGGGGTTATCACAAAATTCCAAGTAGGTTACCGACCACTCATCTTGGTTCAGGATTATCCAAAGCTCAAAAAACTAAGAGAGCTCTTTCAATAAAGATGGCAAGTTTAGGTGCCAACGAAGTTTTAAACTACCCCTTTGTTTCCCTTGATCAGATTTCCCAACTTGGGATATCTAGCAAAGATCAAAGGGCCAATCTTGTTCGTCTAGCCAATCCTTTATCCGAAGACACTCCAAATTTGCGGACTACTTTACTGCCAGGTTTGATAATTGCTGCTGCTAGAAATATCTCTCGTGGGATTGACAATGTGGCAATCTTCGAACAGGGAAGTGTCTATCACCAATCAACAAAAAATGTAAAAAACATTAAACCAAAATTAATGAAAAGACCTACTAATATTGAGATTTCTAATCTGAATCATTTAATTCCTGTACAACCCAAAATGTTGGCAGGTGTATTTATGGGGGACAAGAATCAATCTGGTTGGTGGCCAAATAGTCAAAAATATAGTTGGCATGATCCAATTGAGATGGTCGTAGAATTATGCACTGAATTTGGTATTGAGGTTTCGCTAACAAATGCAAAACATGCTCCGTTTCATCCCGGTCGATGTGCTGAAATCTCTATTAATAAGAAAATTATTGGCTATGCGGGAGAGTTTCATCCCGGAGTAGTTGAGAAAAGTGGATTAAGTGGAAAAGTCTATGGTTTTGAAATATGCATGGACGACATAATCGAAAACGCTATAGACCAAATGGCACCAACTTTCTCAGCCATGCCAGTAGTAAAAGAAGACTTAGCTTTCGTTGTTGGAAAAGATGCTATGGCTCTTGATTTGATCACCACTATCCAACGGACTGCTGGTTCACTTTTGGAGAGTGTGCGACTTTTTGATGTTTATGAAGGCAGCAGCATTGGTCAAAATAAGAAATCTATGGCGTTTAATTTAAGGTTCAGGGCCACAGATCGGACTCTCACCAGTGATGAAGTCAGCAAGATTCGACTCCAAATCGTGGAAGCAGTAGCAAAGGAACACTCAGGCTCCCTCAGAGCATAGGTTTATGCGCATATGCGTATAATTGTTTAATGGACATTGTGGTCATAGGGGCATCGGGTTATGCCGGCGGTGAATTACTTCGACTAATTCATGCTCATCCCAGATTGAAATTAAAGTCAGCTATTGCTCACTCCAAAGCAAACAGTGCAATTACTTTGGAACACCCATTTCTCATTGGGAAATACGAACAAGATTTTCAAGAGTTTGACGTGGCAAAAATTGCCGAAACCGATTTCGTTTTCCTGGCTTTACCCCATGGTGAATCAGCTGGGCTAGTGGCACAACTTAATCCAAACACAAAAATCGTGGATCTAGGTGCGGATTTTAGATTAAAAGATTCAAAACAATGGACTAAATATTATGGGGGAGAATTCGCAGGAACCTGGACCTACGGGTTACCAGAAATCGAAAACAACGCCGAACTTATTTCAAAATCTAAAAGAGTGGCTAACCCTGGTTGTTATGCCACAGCTATATCCCTTGCCTTTGCTCCTTTGATAAAACATAACTTGATCGATTTGAAATATATGACTGTTGTAGCTGCAAGTGGCACAACAGGTGCAGGTAAAAAACCAGTTCAATCCCTAATTGCTAGTGAAGTAATCGGGTCACTTGCAAACTACAAAATGGGTGGCACACATCAACATATCCCTGAGATCGAACAAAGTTTAAATTCAATATCGAACATGGACATCAAATTATCGTTTAATCCTATTTTGGCTCCTATGCCAAGAGGAATTTTAGCAAATTGTATTTCTGTTCTCAAAGCGAAGAATTCAATAAATGAGATCTCTGAAATGTTCAATGATTATTATAAAGATTCAGCGTTCGTAAAAATCGTCCAAAATCAGAATCTACAAACAAGTACTGTGCTGAATAGTAATAGTTGTCTATTGCAAGTAACTATAGATGAGGAAACAAATCAGATAACAATTGTGAGTGTGATTGATAACTTAATTAAGGGTGCAAGTGGTCAAGCTATTCAAAATATGAATTTGATGTGTGGATTTGAACAAACTCTTGGATTGGTAGATGCTTTATGAGCACAACATCTGCCAAAGGATTTCTTGCCAGCGGTATATCAGCTGGATTAAAATCTAAAGGTGGTAAAGATGTTTCATTGATTGTTAATCAGGGACCAAATTACGATGCCGCTGCTGTATTTACCTCAAATAAAGTAAAGGCTGCACCTGTTATCTGGACCCAAGAAATAATCAAAAACAAAAAATTGAAAGCAGTAATTCTCAATAGTGGAGGAGCTAATGCCTGCACTGGGCCTGGCGGATTTGAAGACACTCATAAAACGGCGGAACACCTAGCAAAAATATTGTCAGTTGGCCCAATAGAAATCGCGGTGTGCTCAACAGGTTTAATCGGTACCAGATTAGATATGCCTAAACTTCTCACAGGCATAGATCAAGCACATAAGAATTTAAATCAAGACGGTGGCATTGAAGCTGCACAGGCAATCATGACAACAGATTCTCATCACAAGGTAAGTGAAATTATTAGTGATGGTTGGATTATTGGAGCCATGATCAAAGGTGCAGGCATGTTGGCTCCTGACATGGCAACAATGCTGTGTGTCATAACTACAGATGCAGATATTTCACATTTAGATCATCAGAAAATTCTGCAAGACGCAACTGATTTAACCCTTAATAGAGTTGATTCTGATGGTTGTACGTCAACAAATGACACAGTTATTCTAATGTCTTCAGGTGCTAGTGCGATTAAACCAAATGAGCATGAATTCAGTATCTCATTAAAGAAATTGATGTCTAATCTAAGTTTACAACTAGTTAATGATGCAGAAGGCGCCACTAAAGTAATCACCATAGAGGTGAATAACGCCAAATCAGATGCTGATGCCGTAAAAGTTGCAAGAGCAATCGCTCGAAACAATCTCTTGAAATGCGCCATGTTTGGTCAAGATCCAAATTGGGGAAGAATCCTGGCCGCAGTCGGAACCGCAGATGCATATTTGGAATCAGATCTAATCGATGTTTATCTAAACAGTATTCAAGTATGCAGCAAGGGAGCTGCCCTAGCTGACCAGAAAACTGTTGCACTAAAAGACAGAGATGTAAGCATAAAAATTGATCTAAATGTTGGCACAAATTCTGCAACTATTTACACAAATGATTTGTCCACACAATACGTTCATGAGAATTCCGCGTACTCAACATGACAAAAAAACAGGAAATAAGACAAGAGGATGCTCTCAAAAAGGCGGCTGTTCTGGCTGAAGCTTTGCCTTGGTTATTGAAATTTCAAGAATCTATCGTGGTGATCAAGTTCGGCGGAAATGCAATGACTAATCCTGATCTTTCAAAACAATTTGCTGAAGATGTCTTATTTCTTAAACTGGCTGGTCTTAAACCAATCGTGGTGCACGGTGGTGGTCCCCAAATTTCAAAGAGACTCGAAGCCGCGGGAATCGTCTCAGAATTCAAGTCAGGTTATCGAATCACCAGCGAAAAAAGTATGAAAATAGTAAAAGACGTGTTAGTTAACGAGATTCAAAAGGAGCTTGTCACAAATATAAATAGTTTGGCAAAAATTGCAGTGGGAATGAGTGGTGATGCCAGTTCGCTGCTAGAAGTTGAAAAGTTCTATTTAGGAGAAGCAAACGATAAAATAGATATTGGCCTGGTTGGTTATGTAACAAAGGTAGATGTGACCCAAATAATTGATGTTATTGAATCCGGCCAAATACCTGTCATTTCGACAACAGGTATTGGTCAAGATAAAAAAATATATAACGTAAACGCCGATACCGCGGCTTCTGCAATTGCCTGTGCCATTAAGGCCCAAAAGTTAGTTATTCTGACTGATGTTTCTGGCTTGATGGAAAATTATCCGGATGAGAAAACCCTAATTCCAACTATTGACATAACCAAACTCAAAGAATTATTGCCCACATTAGGTGAAGGAATGAGACCTAAAATGCAAGCTTGCCTGGAAGCCGTTGAAGCAGGGGTTGTCAGAGCACATGTTATTGATGGACGTTCTCCTCATGCCGTCTTGGTGGAAGTTTTTACTAATTCTGGTACGGGAACCATGGTAATCGAAAGAATGGATCAAGAATGACAAATTTTAATTGGAATAATATTTTTCTCAATAACTATGGAACCCCATCCATTCAATTAGTTGCCGGTGAAGGGGTGATCGTTAAAGATTCCCAAGGAAACATATATCTAGATTTTCTTTCAGGAATTGCGGTCAATTCTCTAGGTCATGCTCACCCAGTTGTAACTGAAGCTGTGAATGATCAAATCAGAAAATTAGCTCATACCAGTAATTTCTATGCCAATGAGCCTGCGATCAAATTAGCGGAGAAACTTATTGAAATCTCAAAATTTGATGCCAAAGTCTTCTTCTGTAATTCTGGAGCTGAGGCAAATGAAACTGCCATAAAACTAGGCAGAAGAACTGGGAAGAAGCAACTAATTTCGGCTCACAATTCATTTCATGGAAGAACCATTGGGGCTTTAAGTATCACGGGTCAGACTTCCAAGCAAAAACCCTTCGAACCATTGCTAGGTGATGTCAGATTCATCGATATAAATGCCAACTCGGCAATAAGAAAAATCAAAAGAAAAACGGCTGCAGTGTTTCTGGAATCTATTCAAGGCGAAGGTGGTGTGACACCTTGCGAGGATGAATTCTTGCAAAAAGTTCGCAAGAAAACACTGCGAACTAAATCTTTACTAGTGATGGACGAAGTCCAAACCGGTTTAGGCAGAACTGGGCAATGGTTTGGTTATGAAAAATCTGGAATCAAACCTGATGTGATTACCTTGGCCAAAGGCCTAGGTGGTGGTTTACCAATGGGCGCAGTTTTAGTTACAGGGGATGCACAGAATCTCTTTGAACCTGGACAACACGGCACAACTTTTGGTGGAAATCCAGTGGTGGCTAGAGCTTCCTTAGCAGTGATTAATTTTATTGAAAAAGAAAATCTTCTAGACAATGTCAGCAACATGGGTAATTTGTTAACTAAATTAATTTCACAAATCCAAGGAGTAAAAGAAATTAGAGGTAGAGGTCTGCTCTTAGGGATTTGTTTGGAATCGCTGCCCGCTAAAGAAGTGGAAAATGAATGTCGAAATTTAGGGCTACTGATAAACGCTGTAACCGAGGACACTCTGAGAATTGCTCCTGCTTTGATTGTAAATATTGAACAAGTTAAAAGATGTGCTGAAATTATGGATGATGCAATCAAAAATGTGACGAAAAAGGGAGGGATTAAATGAAATACGCAGAGTCTAGATCTGCCAGACAACACTTAATACAAAATATTCTGGCCAACAAGGCGATTGCATCCCAAAACGAATTATTGATTGAATTAAAGAAAAAGGGCTTTGCAATTACTCAAACAACTTTGTCGCGCGATTTAGATGAACTAGGAGCAATCAAAACTGATGATAAAAAAGGTCAAACTAAATATTCCGTTCCTGAAACTGACCCAGACCGCACTAGTGATACGGGTGCTGCTCGAAATCGTTTAGAAAAATTGGCAAGTGATTTAGTTGTGGGCGTGGATCACTCCGCTAATTTGGCAGTCATTCACACACCTGCCGGAGCTGCGCAATTTGTGGCATCAATTGTTGATCATGCGGCACTTGAAAATGTGATAGGCACTATTGCTGGTGACAACACTGTTTTAGTAATAACTAAAGGTTTAAAAGACGGAGAGTCCGTCGCAAGTCAAATATGGGAATACGTTCAATTCCGCCGATAGGCTGAGTTTGAATACAAGAAAGAGGAAAAAGTGACTAAGAAAGTTGTTTTAGCTTATTCAGGTGGTCTTGACACTTCTGTTGCCATCGAATGGATTAAAGATAAAACCGGTGCCGAGGTTGTGGCGGTAGCTGCAGATGTTGGTCAAGGCGGGGAAGACATGAATGTTATTAAACAACGTGCACTTGATTGTGGTGCTGTTGCTGCTGAAGTATTGGATTTGAGAGAAGAATTTGCAAATGAGTATTGTGCACCTGCACTTAAAGCCAACGCACTTTACATGGATAGGTATCCATTGGTGTCAAGTTTATCTCGTCCGATTATTTCAAAATATTTAGTTGAAGCAGCAAAAAAGCATGATGCCTACATGGTAGGACATGGTTGCACTGGCAAAGGAAATGATCAAGTTCGTTTTGAAGTAAGCATCGCAGCCCTTGATCCTGATTTGAAAGTATTTGCACCAGTAAGAGATTCTGGGATGACACGTGATAAAGCAATAATTTTTGCTGGTGAAAAGAACTTACCAATTGATGTTAATAAAAAGAATCCTTACAGTATTGACCAAAATGTTTGGGGTAGAGCAATAGAAACAGGATTTTTAGAGGACATCTGGAATGAACCTATTGAAGATATCTATACCTACACCAAAAACCCTGCAGAAAAAAGAGAAGCAGATGAAGTCCTGATAACTTTCAAAAAAGGATTACCAACCCATATTGATGGTCAAGCCGTTTCAATGTTGCAAGCAATTGAAATCATGAACAAAAGAGCTGGTGATCAAGGTATCGGCCGAATCGACATGGTGGAAGACAGATTGGTGGGAATTAAAAGTAGGGAAGTTTATGAAGCACCAGGAGCAATGGCTTTAATAACCGCTCATCAAGAACTAGAAAATGTTTGTTTGGAAAGAGAACTTTCTAGATTCAAACGTGGCGTTGAACAAAGATGGGGCGAATTAGTTTACGACGGTCTTTGGTTTTCCCCATTAAGAAAAGCTCTTGATGTTTTCATTGAAGAAACACAAAAACATGTCAGTGGAGATATCCGTATGAGACTTCATGCAGGTAAAGCTGTGGTAACTGGAAGAAAGAGTACTGAATCTCTTTACCGTTACGACCTGGCAACTTATGACTCTGAAGATACCTACGATCAATCATGGGCCAAAGGTTTCATTGAAATATTTGGTATGACTGCAAAAATTGCAGCTGATAGGGATCGTAAGAGTAAATAAATGAGTAAATCAAACAAACTTTGGGGTGGCCGTTTTGAAAAAGACACCGCTACCTCAATGACGAGTTTATCAAAATCAACACACTTTGATTGGCGTCTTGCTCCGTTTGATTTACTACAAACAGATGTTCATGTTCAAGCACTCAATAGGGCAAAACTTATTGATGACAGTGAAACTAAACAAATAAGGAAAGCAATCCAAGATCTATTTAAAAAAGCATCCAGTGGAGATTTGTTTCCTAACGAAATGGATGAAGATGTTCATACAGCTATTGAAAGAATGATTATCGAAATTGTAGGAGAAATAGGTGGCAAAATTCGTGCAGGTAGAAGCAGAAACGATCAAGTAGTAACTGATCTTAAACTTTTCTTAAGAGGTTCCGCCAGATTGATCTCTCAGCAACTAGTCAGTTTATGTGAAGAAATTAATGTGCAAGCAACAAAATATTTTGATCAACCTTCACCAGGTTTTACTCACTTACAGCATGCTCAACCTGTAACTCTGGGCCATGAATTAGCTAAACATTCTCAAGCCTTTATTAGAGATATTGAAAGATTTACTGATTGGGATATCAGAGTTGATAATTGTCCCTTAGGAGCAGGAGCTTTAGCTGGTTCTGCTTTAGTGACGGATTTAATGTGGGTTGCTAATCAACTAGGATTTTCTAAACCAAGTGAAAATTCCATTGATGCGGTTTCAGACCGAGATTTTGTCGCCGAATACTTGTTTATCTGCTCAGTTATTGGTGTGCACCTATCCAGATTTGCGGAAGAAATAATTCTGTTAAGTTCAACTGAATTTGGTTATGTGAAATTAGATGATCAATATTCAACTGGATCATCGATTATGCCTCAAAAGAAAAATCCTGACGCTGCTGAATTAGCAAGAGGAAAAAGTGGCAGGTTGATCGGTAATCTGACAGGTTTGTTGGTCACACTTAAAGGTTTACCATTTGCATACAACAGAGATTTGCAAGAAGACAAAGAACCGGTTTTCGATTCTCATGACACCTTGATGTTGCTATTACCTGCATTCACGGGAATGGTTAAAACTCTTTCCTTTGATACACATAAACTGAATGAAAACGCTTCCAAAGGTCATTCCTTGGCAACTGAAATAGCTGATTTCCTGGTTAAAAAGAATGTGCCATTCAATCAAGCCCACGAAATAAGCGGCAATTGCGTAAAATTAGCTGAAAGCAAAAAAGTGGAAGTTCACGAACTAACTTCGCAAGATTTAGCTAGTGTATTTAAAGAATTAACAAATGATGTCATGGAAGTTCTAACTGTGAAAGCCTCTTTACTTGCTAGATCGAGTTATTCAGGAACTTCTCCGGTAAACGTGAAGGCACAAATTGGTAGGATGAATGAAAAGATATCTGTCTTAAATAAGTGGGCTAATCACAACCCGGTACCGGAGATTTCATGAGTAATCTGTGGCAGGACCTGCAATGGCGAGGTCTTATTGCTCAAAGTACTGATGAGAAAGTCCTTTCAGATCTATTAAACAACAAGTCAATCGCGTTTTATATTGGTTTTGATCCAACCGCACCAAGTTTGCATTTAGGAAATTTGATGCAAATTCTTCTTGCCAAAAGATTACAACTTGCAGGACATAAACCTTTGGCATTGGTTGGTGGGGCAACTGGTCTAATTGGAGATCCAAAAGAATCTGGGGAAAGAAACTTAAATGAAGAAGAAATTGTAATCACTTGGACTGAAAATATTGCGAAACAATTAGTGAAATATTTTGATTTTTTTGGAGCTAATAAATGCGATGTGGTCAACAATTTTGATTGGACTTCTAAATTAGACGCTATCTCCTTATTGAGGGACTTAGGTAAACATTTCAGTATTAATCGAATGCTAGAGCGAGAAGCAGTTTCGGCTCGTTTGAACGCATCCGGGATTTCTTACACCGAGTTCTCTTATGCCCTATTGCAAGCAAATGATTATTTGGAACTGCACAAAAAATTTGATTGTCAATTACAAACAGGTGGCAGTGATCAATGGGGCAATATTATTGCCGGTGTTGATTTGATAAGACGAGTAGAAGCTAAATCAGTGCATGCCTTGACCACACCTTTAATGGTTAAAGCTGATGGTAACAAGTTTGGTAAAACTGAAGCTGGAACTATTTGGTTATCACCTGAATTAACTTCACCTTATGCTTTCTACCAATTTTGGCTCAACACAGATGACAGAGATATTGCTACGTTATTAAAATATTTCAGTTTCGCCAGCAAAGAAATAATTGAAGATTTAATCTCAAAAACGAAGTCCGATGCAGCTAGTCGTGAAGCACAAAAATTTCTGGCAGCAGAGCTAACTACTCTGGTGCATAGTAAAGAACAATGTGAACAAGTAAACCTTGCTGCCCAAGCCTTATTTGGTCAAGGGGATCTAAA
>JAEMSA010000075.1 GCA_016463095.1 Candidatus Nanopelagicales bacterium | reverse complement strand
CCCCCAGTTAGATGCACTTTCAGCGTGGGCAAGAAGTAGAAATTTAGACAAGGTCATTTTATGTGGCATGGGTGGTTCCTCACTAGCCCCGCAAGTAATTACAGCTACTTACCAAAAAATGTTAACGATTATTGATTCAACTAATCCAGACCAGATACAGGAATCTATACCAAAACAATTATCTGACGTAGTCATTGTTATTGGGTCTAAGTCAGGAACAACTATTGAAACTATCTCCCATCTTAAATTGTTTGAAGAGCTTTTAAAGCAAGAAAGCTTAAATCCAATTGACCACATTGTTATTGTTACTGATTCTGGGACTGCACTTGATAAATCATCGCGAGGACAGGGATATAAGGTTGTAAATGGAGATTCAAATGTTGGTGGCCGATTCAGTGCATTATCAGCATTTGGTTTGGTTCCAGGTGCGCTAGCAGGTGTTGATATATCCATCATGCTAGATGATGCTGAAGCACTATCGAAGAAATTGGTCGCAGATGACTCACCTGCGGTCGTACTCGCAGCCTTACTCTTTGACAGCACTAAACAGATGATCAATTTTTCTGACTATCAATCAACTATTCCAGGTCTTTCTGATTGGGTTGAGCAGCTAATTGCTGAGTCAACCGGTAAGAATCAACAAGGCCGCCTGCCGGTCATAATTGAGCATCCAGATGATGCTATCTCGGGTTTATCAATTGGTTTTACAAATGGAGATTTTGATCTAGTAGTTGAGGGCACACTTGGCGAACAGTTTATTTTATGGGAATGGGTAACCGCTCTTTTGTGCTACCTGCTGAAAGTGGATCCCTTCGATCAACCTAATGTGATTGAGGCAAAAGAAAGAACAGAAAGCATCTTAAGTTCAATTAAAAATAGGACATTTGTGCAGCCAATTCCCTCTTACGAGGATCATGAAATTTCCACATATTCAGATGATTCATACAAAAATTTGACTGAGTTTCTTAAGGTTGATTCAAAGTACGTTGCAATCATGGCCTATCTTAATAAAGAAGATGATAAACAATTTATCCAACTAAGGAAACTAATCGCAAGTAAGGTTAAGAAGCCAGTGACTTTTGGTTGGGGTCCTAGATTTCTTCACTCTACAGGTCAAATTCACAAAGGCGGCCAATTAAATGGCAGCTTTATCCAAATAACTTCAACCCCAATGACGACACTCGAAATTCCTGGGCAATCATTTGATTTTGCAGAGCTGATTATGGCGCAAGCCTTAGGAGATGGAATGGCATTAAGGGAGTGCAAACTCCCTGTAATTAGAATTCATTTGAAAGACCGGCAGAAAGCATTTGAAAAATTACTTAAGGAAATGGAGAGCTTTTAATCCTCACCACGGTGTTTTTTTAAAGCAATTTCTAAAATTTTATTTGCTTCTGCTTCGGTTCGACGCTCTTTGACGTAAGCCAAGTGTGTTTTATATGGCTCGTTTTTAGTTGGCATTGGTGGTTTATTTTTATCCTGGCCAGCTGGAAACCCACATCGAGGGCAATCCCATTCGACAGGAACTTCTACCGTTCCATCATCAGCAAATGATGGTTTAGTTTCATGTCCGTTTGCACACCAGTATGAAACTCTGAAGCGCGCAATGGACTCACCACGCTCGGCCTCACCCATTGGCCCAGCACCGACACGACTTCCACGAATTGCACTACCACCGGCCATTTTTACTCCTTAGTTTCTGAATCTATTTTAATAACAAGCTGAGTGCTATAACTGATGCAAACCAAACCCCACCTACAACAATGGTAATTCGATCTAAATTCTTTTCCACTACCGAGGATCCGCCATAAGTTGATGAAATTCCACCACCAAATAAGTCTGACAGTCCTGAGCCTTTACCTTTGTGTAAAAGTACTAACACAATCATCAAAATACTTGTCAAAATAAGAATAATTGTCAATGCTAAAGTCATTTACTCGCCTTCACCCTAATTTCGCTGGTATGGGCCAAGGATACTATCTTTTCCCACTTTATCTGTAATCCGCCCACTTTAAGCCTTGTTCAAAACCCTATGAAATTTGGAAATCCTTGCAAATTCTTCTGGATCAAGAGAAGCACCGCCTACTAAAGCACCGTCAACATCTTCTTCTTTCATAATATCCAGAG
>JAEMSA010000074.1 GCA_016463095.1 Candidatus Nanopelagicales bacterium | reverse complement strand
AAAAAATTGTGAACCATTTGTGCCAGGTCCAGCATTTGCCATTGCTAACAAATATGGTTTATCAAAACCCAATTCTGGATGAAATTCGTCTTCAAATTGATATCCCGGTCCTCCGCGGCCACTTCCTAGGGGATCTCCACCTTGAATCATGAAACCTGGAATTACTCTGTGAAAAATTGTTCCGTCATATAAAGCTTTGTCGGCTTTTTTGCCTGTTTTTAAATCTGTCCATTCACCTGTGCCATCAGCAAGACCAATAAAGTTCTTAACAGTTTTTGGTGCGTGATTAGGAAATAATTCAATTTTGATATCGCCTAAGTTTGTTTTCAATGTTGCAAATGTTTTCGACATTTAGTTTTTCCTTTTCTTTTTTTCTCTTCCGGGTGGAGGCAAGGGGACTCGAACCCCTGACCCCTGCCTTGCAAAGGCAGTGCTCTACCAACTGAGCTATGCCCCCGGGATATTTCTTTTTTCTTTTTACGCCAAATTAGAAACAGGACCAAGATCTAAAGATGCATCAAATGCTGCATCTGTCCAAAGATCTTGTTCTGCACGTTGTTCTAATACAGCGCGATAAACCACAGCACCAATTGCAGCAGCGGTTCCAAGTAGAAGAATCGCACCTAGTGTTTTTGCCATGACTTAATCATCTCACTTCGTTGATTTTTCAATCGTGGGCCTAGGAGGACTTGAACCTCCGACCTCATCCTTATCAGGGATGCGCTCTAACCACCTGAGCTATAGGCCCAAAAATAAAACAAACAGAAGCCCTAGGTTATCGAATGGGAGAGATTGCCTTTACTAAGACCTTTAGTGCACTAAGGGGCGAGGTAAAAACCATTAAGAAAGATTGCATAATGGCGTGCAATCTCACAGTTAAAGCCAGTTGAGCAAGGATTGCGCCGGTTTTCCAATTCTTTTTTCTAGCAATTTCGATTGCATTCTTGTGGCATAAGAATTCTTCATCAAATCTGCCAATTGATTTGGCATACAAACTAGACGCGCTTTGATCGTGTCTTCTATAACCCAAGACTTTCTTCTTAATAAAAGCTATTTTATTTTCATTGTTTATCAGGCGTATAAAAATATCTAAATCCATTGCAGTATGAAAAGTGCTATCAAATTTGATTTGTTTAATAACTTCTGTTTTCCAAAGTATTGCTGGAAAGTACAACCAGTCCCCCAACATTAAGTTTGAGAATATCTTCTTGTTTTCAAAAATTGAAATTTGTTTCAATTTTGGCCTTAACGCTCTTTTGACTTGATCTGGGATTGTTTTGACTATTCGGTTTTTTTCGTTTATAACTTCAACATCTAAACCAATCACGGCTATTTCTGTATTTATTAAATTTTGCGAATCAAAATTACTTAACGGGTTGTCTATAAATAAATCATCGGATCCACAAATTTGGGTAAAAATTCCTGAACTTAGTTCGATTGACTTATTAAAATTTCCACCTATCCCAAGTCTTGAACTATTTCTTACATATTGAACTCTTGGAAAATCTTTAACTAATTTCTCTAGATCTACTCCCGGTGATGGATCTTCAATTACCGTTATAGGAACATCTGTTGGTAGAAATTTGACAGCTGATTCAAGGGTTTGACGAAGATAAGGACTTTCCCCATAAGCAGGAATCATTACGTGCAATAAAGGTTGGTTCATCTCATCTGTAATGCTACTTTCACACATATAGTTAATTGATAAACCTGCCTACCAAATGAGATGGAAGAATCATTAATCATGGATAGTTCCCTATTGGTGGTTATTCCTGCTTTCAATGAAGAAGCAGTTTTGGGCAAAACCCTTGATGCGCTCTTGCAAGAAGTTCCCAGTAATCAAGTCCTGGTGGTAAGTGATGGCAGCACCGATAAGACTGCCCAAATAGTTTTAGATAAAAAAATTAACTTATTGGAGTTGCCTTTTAATTTGGGTGTAGGTGCGGCAATGAGATCAGGTTTCCAATTTGCCCAAGAAAATGGGTTCACCAAAGTAGTTCAATTTGATGCTGATCTGCAACATCAACCTAAATATATTAAAGAAATAGCTAGTGAATTAGATAACTTCGATGTGGTGGTTGGCTCAAGATTTGCGGGAAATAATGATTACAAAGTTTCCTTCGTTAGAAATACTGCTATGTCATTGTTAAAAGATTCTGTTTCCAGACATGTTGGTA
>JAEMSA010000032.1:1409-8190 GCA_016463095.1 Candidatus Nanopelagicales bacterium | reverse complement strand
TCAAGTGTGGCTGAACTAATAAAATTAACCTGTGGATAAGTCAAAGTGCCCTTCCTTTTTTATCGTGTTATCTTGAAAGAGACCTTTCATAAAGGAGCACCCAGATGTTAAAGAAGTCCCTTGTTTCTTTCCTAGTAATTGGTCTTAATTTAAGTTTTCTCTCCCCTGCTCAAGCCGTTGATATAGATGTTGATATCCAAACCATGAACATTTCCAGCACTGTCACCAGAGCAAACAACGGTGAACGAGGACCAGCTTTAGCAGTATTAAAAAATGGCAATCTTTTACTTGGTGGTGGACCAAAAGGTGGCACAGTTTTTCTAGGTGATGGCAAAAAAAGAGCCGTAATCACTATGGGAGACGTTATCCCAATGAATAAGAGATTAAAGGATTCCCGTTTTGCTATCACCGATATTGCGGTGTTGAGTGAAACCACAACTTCAGCAAAACTTTTAGTTTCCTATCCCCGTTTAGGTACAGATAACAAATGTGTGGAAGTAGTAGTAGATCAAGTTGATGCTAACTTTAAAACTAACAAAATCAGTAAGAAGAAAACCTGGTTTATCAGCAAACCTTGTGTGCCCATAAGTGCTGTGCAGCATGCTGCAGGACGTATGGAAAAAATAGATGAAAATAGCGTTTATTTATCAATTGGAGATCTTGGCTACAAGGAAATAAATAACACTGCTAAACGTGGAGATCTAGGATCTGTTTTTAGAATCAGTGAAAAAGAAACCAAGAAAGTATCCTTTGGTCACAGAAATGTGCAAGGCATAGTTTTACTTGATTCAAAAGTGTTATTAACTTCTGAACATGGTCCTCGTGGCGGCGATGAAATAAATATCATCAAAGAAAACACTGATTATGGTTGGCCTTTTGTAACTTTTGGCAAAGCTTATACAAGTACAGATTATGTAAAACCCACAAAAGCAGGAACTCATGACGGGTTTGCAAAACCCGTCAAGTATTGGGTTCCTTCCATTGCTCCCACAGAATTAGTGCAACTGCCTGCCAATTGGGGTAAGTACTCCAAGCAATTAGTGATGGGAACTCTAAAAGAAGAATCTTTAGTGTTTATGACAATTACTCCTGCAGGACTTGTTACTGGTGAAAAACGAATCAACGTGGGAGAAAGAATTAGAGATCTAGATATTGATGAAAACCAAAACATTGTGGCCACCACCGATAGTGGCAAGATAATGATCTTTAAGTTCAAGGCCTAGTTCCTCAATCCTTGAGGACCACTTTTCTACCTTCACTATTTATATAGCCCTCACAAAGGGCTAAATATAGATGTCGACTTTCCCAATCAAACTGTCCCATTTCTAGAAACCTAGTTCTAGGGTTATTTTTTAATGTTTCCTTTGGAGGAGGCAGAAGCCTCATAAAAGGAGTATGAAAATGCTGAAATGGAAATTACACGGTGATGGTAATTTCATTAAACCGGGTGCTGTTGTTGGAATAAACGAACGTTTATCCTGGCCGCGCACTATCGGTTTTGGAATGCAACACATTGCAGCAATGTTTGGTGCCACCTTCTTAGTGCCAATCATTACTGGTTTTTCACCAACCACAACCCTGTTCTTTTCAGGTGTGGGCACATTGCTGTTTATTCTGATCACTCAAAATAAACTTCCCAGCTATCTTGGTTCTTCTTTTGCTTTCTTAGCACCAGTAGCAGCAGCTAAAACTGAAGGCGGCATTCCAGCTGCTCTTGGTGGAATAGTTGCCGCCGGTGTTTTGTTAGCCCTAGTTGGATACATTGCCAAGCAAGCAGGAACTGCCTGGATTGAAAACTTCATGCCACCACTTGTAACAGGAACAATTGTGATGGTAATTGGGTTGAATTTAGCTGGAGCAGCTAAAAATGATTTCGTAACTTCTCCCTTACTGGGAATAATCACCTTGTTATCTGTTGGTTTTATCGGTGCCTTCTTTAAAGGATTCATCGGTCGAATCAGTATTTTTGGTGGTTTGATCATTGGTTATGTGGTGGCAGCACTTATGGGTGATGTTGATTTTGCTCTTATCAACAACGCTGCCTGGGTTGGATTGCCAACATTTACTACCCCAACCTTTAGTTCAAGTGCAATTCTTTTATTCTTGCCAGTTGTTTTAGTGTTAATCGCTGAAAACATTGGTCACGTAAAAGCTGTTGCTGCTATGACTGGTAAAAATCTAGATAACCAGGTGGGAAATGCTTTAATCGCTGATGGTGCAGCCACTGCTTTGGCTGGATTAGGTGGCGGTTCAGGAACAACCACATATGCAGAAAACATTGGGGTAATGGCAGCAAGTCGTGTTTATTCCACACTTGCCTACATTGTTGCTGGTGTTGGTGCAATCTTGTTAGCACTTTCTCCAAAATTTGGTGCAGTACTTGCTGCAACTCCAGCTGGTGTTAAAGGTGGAGTAACAGTTGCACTATTTGGAATGATTGGTGTTTTGGGTGCCAGAATTTGGATTGACGGGGAAGTCAATTTTGCTGACCCAACAAATCTTTACATTGCAGCCTCAGCACTAATTATTGGTATTTCAGATCTGTCCTGGACCAGTGGAAATTTCGCATTCAGCGGAATTATCAATGCCACCCTTATGGCAGTAGTGGGCTACCAAGTATTTACGCGCATTGCAATTGCAAGAAAGAATCGAAAGAAATAGTTAACTAAATAAAGATGGCTTGGATCCGTTTTGGATTCAAGCCCTCTTTTGTTTTTAAAAGATTAAAAATTAAATTCTTGAAAATAGCCAAGCTTGAACTATCGCAACTAAAAACAGAGAAAAAATAGTTAAAACTAATGCCACATTTGTTTTTGTTTTGGTAGCTATATTGTTCAACTTTCTTTCTCGCAGGCTTAGCTTTAAAGATTTAACTGGTAGGACAAATGGGATAACTGTGAGAAGAGCCATTATTAATCCTGTGATAATTCTGACCCACATTGGATTTGGATCAATTGATTCGAGAATAATCATGAATCCTAAAAAGAAGGCTAAAAGTTGTACCCAAAGCAATATTGGTGTGATAACTAAAGTAATTATGCTTAAGACGATCGGTTGTTTTAAGGTTTTTATTTTTCTCTACTTACTCTTGAAAATCTCCACCACGACCACTAACTTTTTTTAATTTTTTATTTTGTCTGGTAAAGACCACAATGAAGGCAATTAAGACAATTACGAATAATGCGGTAAAAAACGCTAATTCCATCTTAATTGCCTTTCTTGTGTTTAATTCTTTAGTAAATTGCTTGAACTAGTGTTACAAATAGACCTATTGCAAATACCACCATTACTACTGCGGTTAATTGCAAATAAGCACCTGAGGCACCAATGATTTTGCCGGTTTTTGATTTAGCTTTAGCTAAATCTTTAACAACCATGCTTGCTTCTCTGATGATGGCAAATTGGCTAATCAAAGACAAAATACCGGTGGTGCCAACTGCAACTAGAGCTGCAATTCTTACTTCATCTGTGGCTGTTACAAATTGACCTGTAGCAACTAATGCCACTACAGCAGAAATGATGATCACAGAAACTAGTTGGGAATGAGCAATGCTTTTTCTTTGCGCATTCCAGGTATTAATCAGTGTTGCTTCATCCATGTTTTTCTTTACCTTTTCCTTAATTTATTGAGGGCAAGGCCTTGCCCCCCATATGAATCTTAAACACACACCCAATGTTTGTCTCACCCAGAAAGCCTTTAGGGCAGATGAACATTAAGGAAAGTTGCAGTTTTTCTGGTGGTAAGTACCATAAAAGTATGGGAAAACAAAGAATTATCACCACCCTTGTCTGTGCCACATTGTTTTTTGCACAATCACAATTTTCTGCTCAAGCAGCAGATCGTGGTCCTGATCCATCTCCTAGTGCAAGTAATTCCGAGACCTCGGCGCCAACTTCTACTAAAAGCGCGCAAAATGTGGATACTGAATTAACTAAAAGTAGGTCTTTAATTGCCAGTAAAAAGTATAAAGAAGCCTTAACTGAATTAAAGAAGGTTAACAAGTCTTATCCAAATAATGCTGATGTGAATAACTTGTTAGGTTTTGCCAGTCGAAAATTAAGTCAATATAAACAAGCTGGGACCTACTACACCAAAGCATTAAAGATCAAACCTGATCATTTAGGAGCTCTTGAATATCAGGGTGAATTGTTTGTATTGACTAAAGATATTACTAAAGCTAAAGCAAATCTTGCTAAGTTGAAGAAAGCTTGTGGCACAAGTTGTGCAGAATATCTTGATCTTAAAAAATCAATTGGGACAAAGAAATAACTTACTAGCTTCTCTTTCTTAATTTAAGTAGTTTCCAGGCATCAGTGGACAAAAGTGCTGCAGCAACTAATAGTGGTTGAAAAAATAATCTTGTTAATCTAGCTTGATTGGTGTCTAATCCAAATGCATCAATTCCATTAACATATTGGGAAATATTTCCTGGAAAAATTGCAATAAAAAATAATGCTGTTAAAAGACCAACAAACATCTTATATTTCCATAAAATAACTAAAGCTAAACCAAGAGTGATTTCTATAACTCCAGAAAACAAAACCACGAAATCAGCGTCTAAAGGTAACCAAGTAGGCACTTGGGCTCTGAATTCAATTCGACTAAAAGTTAGATGCCCAATACCGGCATAAATTAGTGCTAGACCTAATAGAGTTTGGCTTATTTTCTTCAGAATATTCATGATTTAAGTAAACCTTAGAACTGTTAACAAGTCTATTAACTCTTCACTTTTATTTTGTTTTATTTGCATAACGCAATATTTTAGTCAGCAGTAGCACAAATCTGGAGTTTCGGTGAGATGAAATCCAGGCATAACTCAGTCTTGCTAAAACCCCAGAAAGAATAATAATCAAAGAGGATATTTTGTTTCCTCGTTTGTTCAATAAAAACGCAATAGCACTTGCCCCTGCCCTGGTTTTATTTTCATGGATCACAAACACTGATTTAGCACATTCTTCTAAGGTCAGTCCATACTGTGATAAATCTGTGTTTTTAAAAGCTAAAGCAGTTACTTGCACTTTTTGTTGTAACCAAGTGAGGCTTTCCTGACAAAATTGGCAATCACCATCATAAATGACAACTATTTCTGACATAAGTATCCAAAATCTAAGTTCATACTATAATCGTACCTGTAACTCAATAGAACGCCTTCTGAGCAACAATTTTTCTTAAAAAAGGATTCCGATGACTAAGTTTATTAATAGGGTTAAAGAGTTTGATTTTTGGTTTATTAGTTACTTAGAAAGACTGTCTTTACCTATTCTAAGATTCTCATTAGCAATCATTTTTATTTGGTTTGGTGCATTAAAACCATTTGGTCAAAGCCCAGCAGTTGAGCTAGTGACAAAAACTGTTTACTGGTTTGATCCTCAAATATTTATTCCCATTCTTGGCATTTGGGAAATGGCAATAGGCGTTTGTTTACTATTTCGTCCGCTACTTCGTGTGGGGTTATTTTTACTTGCCGTGCAAATGCCAGGTACTTTTTTGCCGCTAGTTTTACTACCAGAGGTTTGTTTCACAACTTTTCCTTTTGATTTAACACTTGAGGGTCAATACATTGTGAAAAATCTTGTTTTAATAGGTGCTGGATTAGTGGTGGGAAGTAAACTTATTCCTTTAAAAGCAAAATCTTAATGAATAGTCCATTTAAGATTTATGTGACTAGGAAGTAAATCATTGAAGATCAAGACTTTTTCAATTTTACTAATATCTGCCTCAATATTGTTAGGCTGTGGAAAAAGTGAACCTTTTTCTGCTTTAGCTGATGGTTCTTGTTCTTCTGCTCAAGTACAAGAAGTTAATGATCACATCACTAATCAGATTGGTTTTTTAGCTCAAAAAGACTTTAAGAATGCTTATTCTTATGCTGCTGATTCTTTTCAAGAAAATATTTCTTTGAACCAGTTTGAAGAGATCATCAACAAGGAATATTCAATGTTGGTGGAAAACACAGGTTTTAGCTTTTCTGCCTGTGAAGTTCTCAAAAATCAGGTCTTGCAAGAAGTAATAGTTGAAAGTGGGGATGTAGAGTTTCTGTTCTATTACGTGCTAGTCATAGAGAACTCTGGATTAGGTGTTCTTTCTGCTTCT
This sequence comes from Candidatus Nanopelagicales bacterium, assembly GCA_016463095.1. Taxonomy (GTDB): domain Bacteria; phylum Actinomycetota; class Actinomycetes; order S36-B12; family UBA5976; genus ATZT02. Next base: position 2,096 of record JAEMSA010000032.1, on the reverse strand, counting down.
TTCCAACCTGTAGCAAAAGATGTGACTATTTAGGTCTGTGGGTAAACTTCTCTAGTCAGTGGTAATTATTTAGGAGAAAGTTCCCTTGTCTCAAACAAATTTCAGAGTAGGCCTTCTTGCCTATGGTGCTATTGGTGATGAACATAACCTTGCAATTAAAGCTACTCCTGGTTTAACACTTGCTGCAGTTTGTGACACAAATCCTGATCGCTTAAAAGTTGCTTTAGAAATTTCTCCTGATGCCAAAACTTTCACTGATGCTGAAGTAATGATTGCATCAGGAGAAATTGATTTAGTAGTTGTTTCTACCCCACCAAATAGTCACTACCTATGGGCGAAGAAAGCATTGAATGCCAACTTGCATGTGGTGCTAGAAAAACCAATGGCACTAACTACTGATCAATGTGATGAACTAATTTCACTTGCTAAAACAAAAGAAAAACTACTTGTGGTTTATCAAAACCGTAGGTATGACTCAGATTTCTTAACAGTTAAAGACTTAATAGAAAAAGGCTCAATTGGGGAAGTTTTCTACTTTGAAACCTTTGTGGGAGGTTATTCCAAACCTTGTTCTTTTTGGCATTCGGATAAAGAAGTATCCGGAGGAGCAATATTTGATTGGGGCAGCCACTTCCTTGACCAAATAATGTCCGTTATTTCATCTCCCCTAAAAACTGTTTCAGGTTT
>JAEMSA010000032.1:0-1309 GCA_016463095.1 Candidatus Nanopelagicales bacterium | reverse complement strand
CTCCAATGAGTGTGAATGCTCAACAATCTCGTGATGTGGTGGCAGTGATGCAGGCAGCAGAAGAATCAGCTTTGGCATTAGGTGCTTTAAAAGAACCGGTTTTGTTAAGAAAATAAGATATCTAAGCAATTAAGAATTCTGCAATTATTCAAGTAATAATCACATTTCCATAACATTTATTTACTTTTTGGTTAACAAACAGTGAATAAACATTCTTTTATTTTAAATGTGCAAAATGTCACATTTAATACTGCTAATTGAAGTTGCCTGCTCACAATAAAACTAATAATTTGTAATAAGAGGAATAAAATTTCCTCTACATACAAGGAGAATAAATGCGTCGTTTTTCAATCGCAGCACTTTCAGTTGCAGCATTACTGACATTGTCAGCTTGCAGCACTGCAGCAGAAGAAACCTCAATGGCAGAAACTATGGCATCAGCTGAAGCAACTGAGGCAGCAACAGCTGGAACAGTTGTTGATGTAGCAGTTGCAACAGAAGGTTTTGCAACATTAGTTGCAGCAATCACAGCAGCAGAACTTGGCGAAACACTAAGTGGCATGGGTCCATTCACCGTGTTTGCACCAACCGATGCAGCATTTGCAGCACTACCAGCAGGTGTACTAGATGCTTTACTACTACCAGAAAATAAAGATGTATTAGTAAAGATCTTGACCTACCACGTAGTAGGCGGAATGGTTATGGCTGCAGATGTAACAGATGGTGACGTTGCAACAGTTGAAGGTCAAACTGTAAAACTATCCACAAAAGATGGCGTAACAGTAAATGGCGCCAAAGTTGTTACAGCAGATGTAATGGCCAGCAACGGTGTCATCCACGCAATTGACACAGTTCTAGTGCCAGCAGATGTTGATGTAGCAGCACTAGTTAAGTAAATAAATTAATTAACTAATATCTCCCCTCTCAAGAAACTTGAGAGGGGAGATATTTTTGCCTTTTACAAAGGGTTAACTAAACGTTCAATTATTTTGTTAATAAACTTCTCAGGGGATTTCTCACATTGTGATATTTCAAGATCGTTCATAAATATAGATAATTGCCCTGTTTCATCTTGGGCTACCACTGCTGGGTATTGCTCATTTATGACTTGGCGAACATGATCTGGTTGATCATTTCTGTGAAATGCTTGAAAATCAACACCGTGATCTTTCAGTAGTTTGTCTTTGTATTCTTGCCAGATCGCTTTTTGTTTGAAAAGTGAATGAGTGATATCGCATAAACTGCAATGTCTAACTCCTAAACGAGCACCAACCCAATAACTCATCTCACCCCACAAAGTGGCATCGGC
>JAEMSA010000031.1:6337-8426 GCA_016463095.1 Candidatus Nanopelagicales bacterium | reverse complement strand
AGCTGACTGGGAAAAAGAATTATTAGCAGGTAACACTGAAGCTGTAGCCGAAGCAGTTGCCACAGATGCCCCTGAAGAAAAGTAACTAACACAAAAACGCGAATAGGAATCGAAAAGTAAATGTCAAATTACTCTGCAGAAGATGTAAAGAAGTTACGAGAAAAAACTGGTTCGGGCATGATGGACTGTAAGAAGGCTTTGGATGAAACTGACGGTGATTTCAATGCAGCCGTTGAACTCTTAAGAGTCAAGGGTGCCAAAGATGTTGGCAAACGCGAAGGTCGAAATGCTTCCGCAGGAATTGTTTCAGGAATCGTAAGCAACAAGATAGATGGAGCATTTGTTGAAGTAAACTGTGAAACAGATTTCGTTGCCAAAACTGATGATTTCATCAAATTAGGTGACAAAGTAGCAAGCTTGATTTTAAGTGCAAAACCTAAAGATGTTGAAGCCTTAATGAATGTGCAAACTGATGGAAAATCAGTACAACAACTCCTTGATGAAGCAAATGCATTCATGGGCGAAAAAGTAGAAGTCAGAAGGTTTGCACAATTTTCTGGTGGATATGTTTCCGTTTACCTTCATAAACCAGATCCTTCCCTTCCAGCAGGAGTGGGCGCGATGGTGCAACTTGATAAAGAAAATGAACAAGTCGCTAAAGACGTTGCTCAACAAATTGCTGCAATGGCTCCGATTTATCTTTCACGTGAAAGTGTTCCAGCAGAGGTAATCGAATCTGAAAAACGTGTTGCTGAACAAACAGCGCGCGAAGAAGGAAAACCAGATGCTGCTATTTCAAAAATTGTTGAAGGTCGAGTTGGTTCTTATTACAAAGACTTCTGCTTATTAGAACAAGCATGGGTAAGAGATAACAAGAAAACAATTGCTGATCACTTGAAAGAAAATGGTGTTAGCGTTAAACAATTTGCCAGATTCAAGGTTGGCCAAAGCTAAAATGCCTAAACGTTACGGTCGAGTCTTACTCAAACTTTCCGGTGAAGCATTTGCCGGAAGTGGGGCATTAGGCGTTGACCCAGACGTTGTTTCTAGCATTTCTGCACAAATTGCTGATGTGGTTCAAGATGGCGCACAAGTAGCAGTAGTTATTGGTGGCGGAAATTATTTTCGCGGTGCAGAATTATCTGAACGCGGCATGGATCGGGCTCGTGCCGATTACATGGGAATGCTTGGCACTGTAATGAACTGTTTAGCTTTACAAGATTTCTTAGAAAAACAAAAAGTCGAAACCAGAGTGCAAACCGCAATTACTATGGGACAAGTTGCAGAATCATATGTTCCGCGGAGAGCAATTAGACATTTAGAAAAAGGAAGAGTTGTAATATTTGGTGCCGGTTTAGGTGCTCCGTTTTTCTCTACAGATACAACTGCTGCCCAACGAGCCTTAGAAATTGGTGCCGAAGTTGTGTTGATGGCAAAAGGTGTTGACGGTGTTTATGATTCAGATCCGCGTAAGAATCCTGCTGCTAAAAAGTATGACACGCTAACTTACGATGAAGTATTACAAAAAGGTTTGAAAGTTGCAGACGCAACCGCAATTAGTTTATGTCGAGATAACAATCTTCCAATTGTAGTGTTTAACTTGTTAGAAGACGGAAATATTGCCAGAGCTGTTGCCGGTAAAACAATTGGCACCATAATTCAGGGGGATTAGTATGACTGAATCAATTCTCAAAGAAGCTCAACTAAAAATTGATAAGGCTATTGAAGTTGCAAAGGAAGACTTTGCCACCATTAGAACTGGTAGAGCTAATGCTTCAATGTTTAACAAAATTTCTGCAGACTATTACGGTACCCAAACACCACTAAATCAAATGGCAACATTTCAAACTCCAGAAGCACGAATGATTGTGATCGCCCCTTTTGATAAAAGTGCTTTGCAGGCAATTGAAAAGGCAATTCGCGAAAGCGATTTAGGTGTCAATCCCTCGAATGATGGAATAGTCATCAGAGTTGCTATCCCACAATTAACTGAAGAGCGTCGTAAAGAATTCATTAAGGTTGCAAAAAACAAAGCAGAAGAAGCCAGAGTTTCAATTCGTAACATCAGAAGAAACGCTAAAGATGCCTT
>JAEMSA010000031.1:0-6237 GCA_016463095.1 Candidatus Nanopelagicales bacterium | reverse complement strand
AAAACAGAAGACGGTGCTGGTCGTGTTTTCTTATTCATTGCGATTACTGCGTTTAGTGACACGGGTGGATATTTAACAGGTATCTTGATTGGTAAACATAAAATTGCCCCAAGTATTTCACCTCAAAAGTCGTATGAGGGTTTAATCGGTTCCATTATTTTTGCGGTTTTATTTGCAGGATTTGCGGGACCAAAATTCTTAGAAATTGAAATCTGGCAAGCAGTAGTAATCGGGATAACTTTGGCAATAGCAGGAACTGCTGGTGATCTTTTTGAAAGCGGAATTAAAAGACAACTGGGGATTAAAGATTTTTCAACATTAATTCCAGGCCATGGTGGGATGCTAGATAGGTTGGACTCATTGGCCCCAAATGCTCTAATGTCATTTCTTTTATTTGGGCTATTTTTAGGATTCAATTGAAATGCTAGAAATCATCGATCCGGAAAAAGAGAACATCAAAAAAAAGACACCTAAACATATTGCTGACTTTGATATCAAAGGTAGAAAAAAGTTTGCAGCAGAGTTAGGTTTACCAGGCTTTAGAGCAGATCAAGTAAGCAGACATTGGTTTGGTCAACTCTCTGATAATTTTGAAGAATGGACAGATCTACCTGCTGAAAACAGACAAGAAATATCTGAAGTATTAACTCCTAAATTAATAACAGAATTAAAAGTTCAAAAAGCTGACGGTGGAAATACTGTTAAAACTTTATGGAAACTTCATGACGGATTATTGATTGAAAGTGTTTTAATGCACTATCCAAATAGAACAACAATATGTATTTCATCTCAAGCAGGCTGTGGCATGGGTTGCCCATTTTGTGCTACAGGTCAAGGTGGATTAAAAAGAAATCTTTCCACCTCTGAAATTGTTGCCCAGGTTCAAGCAGGAGCTAGATATGCTGCCCAAGGATTATTGCCAGAAGGACCAACTCGTCTTTCAAATATTGTTTTTATGGGCATGGGCGAACCGATGGCAAACTTTAATGCAGTGGTGGGAACAATTCATCGCATCCATGATGAATCACCAGAGGGCCTAGGAATTAGTGCAAGAAATATAACTGTGAGCACAGTTGGAATTGTGCCAAGAATAAATGATTTGGCAGCACTGGGATTGCCGGTGAGATTAGCTGTCAGTTTGCATGCACCAACAGATGAATTACGAAACACACTTGTGCCCCTTAACGAAAGATATCCGATAAAGGAAGTTCTGGATGCTTCTTGGAAATATGCCGAAACAAGTGGGCGCAGAGTTTCTATTGAGTACGCAATGATTAAGTCCATGAATGATCAAGTAATTCACGCTAAACAATTAGCAAATCTTTTAAGAGGAAAAGATGTGCACGTAAATCTAATTCCTTTAAATCCAACACCCGGATCCAAATGGACCGCTTCGGATCCCAAAGATGAAAAAATATTCGTAGAAATATTAGAACAATCTGATATTGCTGTAACAGTGCGAGACACCAGAGGTAGAGAAATTGATGGTGCTTGCGGTCAACTGGCTGCCAGTGAAGTCTAGGTAGAAGAGGGAAAATGAGTCAAAGCGAAAAAGAACCACAGAATTTCAATGAAACCTTTGATTCTAAAGATTATTTCGCCAACCTTTATGGTGCAACAGATGAATTAGGTAATCCCAGTCAAACAAAAATAGATAAATTGCGTGACAATCTCCTTGTTAAAATGTTTTCAAAATATGGTTCAACAGAGTTGAAAGATTCCAGTGTTGTTGACATTGGTTGTGGGTATGGTTGGTTGCTTGATTACTTTGACACCGCAAAAAGAGTATGTGGATCAGATATTTCAGAGCATGCAATTGAAGTTGCTCGGAAACGCTCTCCAAGTAGAGAATTTAAGGTAGCTGATATTCAAACCGGTGTTGCTTTCGACAACAAATTTGATTTGGTTTTGGCAATAAATGTTATTGAGCACCTCCCAAATCCTGCTGCCGGAATTAAAGCAATTTGTGATGCATTGAAGCCAGGTGGTATTACTTTGGTGCATTTGCCAACAATAAATAACGCATTTAACAAATGGGAATATAAATATTTGTATGACTCAGATCCAACACATATTTATAGACCAAAAGGTTCAGAAATTAGAAAAATGTTTGAAGAAAACGGACTAAAAACAATGCGGGATTCTTTCTTACCACATTTTCCTGCTTGGTTAACTAGATTAATTCCGATACATCCTGCTTATTTAGCAGTTTATAAAAAGATTTAACTTGCTGAGGCAATAGCCTTTTCTAGCACATCAAGTCCTTCATTAAGTAATTCATCATTGATCACAAGTGGTGGTAGGAATCTTAAAACGTTTCCATAAGTTCCAGCAGTTAAGACTAGAACTCCTTCAGCATGACAAGATTTAACAATTTTTGTGGTTGTATCTGAATCTGGAGTATTAGTTCCTGGTTTTACGATTTCAATTGCGATCATGGCACCTCTGCCTCGCACATCACCAATCAATTGATGTTGTTTAGCCATATTTTGTAATCTTGGAATCATAATTGATTCAATATGTTTTGCCGCTTGAATTAAATTATCTTTTTCAATGGTTTCAATTGCTCCAAGTGCTCCTGCTAACGCGATTGGATTTCCGCCATAAGTTCCACCTAGTCCACCGGCATGAATTGAATCCATAACATCTGCTCGACCTGTGACTGCAGCAACTGGAAGTCCTCCACCCATACCCTTGGCCATGGTTATCAAATCAGGAACTACTTGTTCAAATTCAGAAGCAAACATGTCGCCAGTTCTGGCAAAACCAGTTTGTACTTCATCAGCAATAAATAAAACACCGTTATCTTTAGCCCACTTAGCAAGTGCACTTAAGAATCCTGGTGCCGGAACAATGAAGCCACCTTCGCCTTGAATTGGTTCAATCACAATTGCTGCAACTTGATCTGATCCAACTTCTTTTTCAATTTTTGATATTGCATTTGCTGCAGCTTGTGCTCCGCTCAAGCCATCATGGAATGGGTAAGAAGTAGGGACTCGATAAATTTCCGGAGCAAAAGGACCAAAACCTTTTTTGTATGGCATGTTTTTTGCTGTCATTGCCATAGTTAGATTTGTTCTACCGTGGTAACCATGTTCAACAACGACTACGCCGTCACGTTTTGTAAAATATCTGGCAATCTTAACCGCGTTTTCTAAAGCTTCAGCACCTGAGTTAAATAGTGCAGATTTTTTAGCATGTGTTCCTGGAGTTAAACGTGAAAGTGCTTCACAAACTTGTACATAAGATTCATAGGGCGCAATCATGAAACATGTGTGGGTAAATTGTTCCACCGCTTCTTGCACATTTGCAACTACACGGGGATTTGAATTACCAACTGTTGTTACCGCAATTCCTGAAGCTAAATCAATAAATGAGTTACCGTCAATGTCTTCGACAATTCCTCCACCTGCTCTTTTTACATAAACTGGCAAAGTGCTACTAACCCCGGCACTGACAACTTCGACTCGACGCTTTTGCATCTCAACAGACTTAGGGCCTGGGATTGCGGTAACTATGCGACGCTTTTGTTCGAGAGTTGGTCCACCGACTACTTTGCTTGACATGTTGCTCCTGTGCTTAATTTCCTACCGCAAGATTACGCGTAATGAGCAATATCGCACAATTGGAGTGTGCCAAAACGCCGAATTACTGTGCTGGGTTCCACAGGATCAATAGGAACTCAAGGATTAGAAGTAATTGCTCAACATAGTGACAAATTTGAAATAGTAGGCCTTTCAGCCGGCAAAAACGTTGCGCTTCTAGCCGAGCAAATCAGAAAATTTAATCCCCAAAAGGTTTCGGTAATTGATGAAAAGTCAGCAGCTGTATTAAAACAAAATCTAGGCTCAACAGATACCAAAATATTTGTGGGCGAAAACGCAAGTGCAGATATTGCTGGGCTAAGTTGCGATGTTGTACTTAATGGCATAACTGGTGCAGCAGGCTTACCTGCCACAATTTCGGCTTTGAAATCTGGTGCAAAACTTGCTCTGGCAAATAAAGAATCTTTAGTCATTGGGGGAAAACTTGTCTTAGACATAGCAGGTGAAAATCAAATAATTCCTGTTGATTCTGAACATTCAGCTCTGGCGCAATGTTTGCGTGGGGAAGACAAATCCCAAATAAAAAAATTAATACTAACAGCTAGTGGTGGACCATTTAGAGGTAAGTCTAAGAGTGAATTAGAAAAAGTAACTCTAGAAGAAACTTTGAAACATCCCACTTGGGCAATGGGTCAAGTGGTAACAATTAATTCTGCAACATTAATGAACAAAGGTTTAGAAGTTATAGAAGCACATTTACTTTTTGGAATTGATTTTCAAAACATTGAAGTTGTGGTGCACCCACAATCAATTGTGCATTCACTGGTGGAATTTGTGGACGGTTCAACTATGGCTCAAGCCTCACCTCCAAATATGAAAGTTCCAATCGCACTTGCTTTGAGTTGGCCAGATCGACTTCAAGAGATATCACCAGCAATTGATTGGACAAAGTCTGCAAGTTGGGATTTTGAGACTGTCGATGAAAACATTTTTCCTGCACTAAACGTTGCCAGAAAAGCAGGATTAGCAGCAGGAACTGCACCGGCGGTAATGAACGCAGCTAATGAAATCTGTGTACAAGCCTTTATTGAGCGAAAACTCTCTTTCTTGTCTATAGTTGAAATTGTGAATAAAGTTCTGGAAAATCATTTATCAAGTTCAGAATTTATTGCAAATATGGAACTCAATCTTGATAAGTTATTTGCATCAGATAAGAAAGCAAGATTTGATACCCAGCAACTAATTAGTGAGGCAACGAGTTAAGTGGAAATTTTAGGTATTCTATTTCTAATACTTGTGGTGATGATTTCTATTGGCCTACATGAATTAGGTCATCTCACTCCAGCGAAAAAATTTGGTGTGAAAGTTACGCAATACATGATTGGTTTTGGTCCCACAATTTGGTCAAAGAAAAAAGGCGACACAGAATACGGGATTAAAGCAATTCCCTTAGGTGGCTACATTCGCATGATTGGCATGGTTCCTCCTGCAAGGGATGGAAAAGATGCCAAGGGCCCTTTTGCTGAAATTGTTAACACAGCTAGAAAGCAAAGCATGGATGAAATTGAGCCAGGGGATGAAAATAAAGTTTTCTATAAATTGAGTGTGCCAAAAAAACTTACGGTCATGATTGGTGGACCGTTTATGAACCTTGTTCTAGCATTTATGTTTTTTACTATTTCATTTGCTGGTATTGGATTTCCCGCCGCCACTAATCAAGTAAAACAAGTAGTGGCCTGCCTACCAAATGATGTTGATGTTTTAGGAGATTGTTTAGTCGGAACCACCCCATCACCAGCCTTAGCAGCTGGGATGATGGCCGATGACAAAATTATTAAATTTTCAGGAAAAGAAATTACCAATTGGGAAGAATTAGCAACAGCAATACAAAAAAGTTCTGAAGGAAAAGTTGCTATAACAGTGTTGCGTAACGAAAAAGAAATCGATTTAGAAGCTCAAATTGTCAATGCGATTAGACCACAATCTGCTAATGCATTGGAACCGAATAAACCTGCACCCTATTTAGGTATTGCACCGCAAATTATTATGGAGAAGCAACCAGTGAGCAGTGTTGTTAAAACTTTGGAAGAAATCACAGTTGGAACTGGTCAAGTGTTATGGAATTTGCCAAACCGAGTTGGTCAATTGTTTGGGGCAGCTTTCTTAGGTGAAAAACGTGATCCAGAAGGTTTAGTTGGAATAGTTGGTGTGACAAGAGTTGGTGGCGAAATAGCTGCAGCAGATATTCCTGTTATTTGGAGAGTTGCCACTCTGTTAAATCTGGCAGGGGGATTAAACATGGCATTATTTTTATTTAATTTGTTACCTTTACTTCCATTGGATGGCGGACACGCTGCGGGTGCAATTTATGAAGGTTTACGACGACAGATTGCACGAATACGCAGAAAACCGGATCCAGGTCCAGCAGATACTTCCAAGATGTTGCCATTTGCTTATTCCGTGGCAATATTGTTAATAGGTTTATCAATATTGCTTTTATACGTTGACGTTGTTAACCCAGTTCGCCTCGGGGGATAGGATTAAGTTATGACCGCGATTAACTTAGGAATACCTGAAGGACCACCACCGGTATTAACTCCTCGTCGCAAGACTCGCAAAATTACTTTGAAACACCATTCTCATCCTTTAGAAATTGGTGGAGACGCACCTGTTTCAGTGCAATCAATGTGCA
>JAEMSA010000073.1 GCA_016463095.1 Candidatus Nanopelagicales bacterium | reverse complement strand
TTTAATTATTGAAGAATAGTTAGAAAATGATCCGTCCAGTGTCCACAGCTAGCATCCTGGGCAACTTCAGGATAAGTATCCATTCGTTCTTGCTTGCGAGTTACTGCTGGTTGCTTGTAATACGAGTAGCCACATCTGAGCTCTGTAGTTGAACTATCTGTGAGCATGACAAATGCACAGCTTGCACAACTTTTTGTGACTGGAATAAGTTTAGTGGTGATCGACATTCTTAGATTCGGAATTTCTCTATGCATCTAACGCTTGTTTATATTAGAAAGTTTTTTAACTGAATGTATTGAGTTTATTTTTACGTCAATATTGAAGTAGCGATTTCAAAAGTTTTTTTAACATCAGTGCAAATTGCATCTGCACCAAATTCAGTTGCTGCATGTTCTTCAATCATGAATATGGGTCCGCCCAGCATGACTTTTGTATTAGGATTTCTAGATCCTTTCTTCATGTCATCAACCAATTGACCTAAAGTAGTCAATTGTTCATGAATGCTTACAGATATACCAATAAGGTCAAACCACTCATTTTCTACGGCGTGAATTAACTCTTGCGATGTTATCGAGACTTCGAGAATAACTTGCCAGCCAATTTTTCTAAAAAAATTAGCGACGATATTTGGACCAAGAAAATGCTTTGAACCGGGGGATGAGGCAATTAAAAGTCTCCTCACTTCACCAGCTTGTGTAGGGCCATCTTGATATTCAAAGCCGATATCGTGTGTTATTGAATGCAAGCGAACGAGACCATGTGTAACTTGAGTGAAGTCAAGTAGGTCTTCGTCCCATTTTTCTCCTAATAAACGAGCTGTCGGAGTTATAAGCTCTAAAAATATTTGATCTGTCGAAATGCCATAAGAGATTAATCGCTTGATGTAATCTCTAGATAATTGCTCGTCATCTGCAATGCATAGGTTTATAAATTCAGAAATTTCAAAACCTGTAATTTTTAAACCTGACTGGTAGCTATTTCCAACATGCCTTGAGCATACTTTTAGATGAGAACTCAATAATCTTGGAATGATCTGAAAACGAATAACTTTTTGCAAAGATTGTTCGTATTCAAATGAATTTTTCTTGCGTTGAAACAGAGAAGGTTTAAATTTATATGTTTGGTTCATGGTTGCTATAAATTAATTGTATGGAGACTTTCGCATCTGGTTATAAATTGAAATAAAAGCACTTGTACCGATTGAAAGAGGCTTGGTTTTAGCATCTTCTGACAGCATATTCATCAATATTCCGGCGAGAGTGAATGGCATACGCGATTGAATTTCATGTTCACCCACGAAGCCCATAGTCCATTCGCTAAAACTACGAATCAAAATTGTGTTTTGACACACTTTGTTTAATGCGGTGTGCCTAGTGTCTGAGCCTATAAAGTTAAGGTAAATATTTTCAATTGCCTTTTGCTTACCCTCCAAGATTTGAACAAACTCACCACGGTAATAAAGCAACATTCCAGTGATGCCCACTTCCAAGTTTCTACGTCTAGCTGACTCCAATATTCGAAATAGTTCAGTCTTCGCCAAGACTGGTGATGTCGATACACTGCAATACAAGAGTTCAACTAGCATTTCCTATTTACGCCTAGTTTTTAGTTCTTGACTCTGGTATCTCATTAGCTCTTCCCTGTAGATAAGTTATCGGTCTCCTAAAAGTAATTTATCTACTTTATTCGGGACAAAATAGGTCGGCCAAATGTTTATTTTTAAGAATCCCCGTAAGAAGCAAATAATTTTTCCTTTAAATTCGTACCCTACACAAAAATATTTTTGTTGCCCCTGTTGGAATCAACCTAAACCATAGGCCCGAGTTGTCTACTGCACCGTGGGAAGTTCAATCCAAAGATCAAACCGTTTAGACAAAATCTAGGACACCCTTTGCTTTAACGATATTGGCCGCCAGTAAAAATGCTAGAAATAAGTGCATCAGCTCGATTACGCTGACTCATTGGCAGGTAAAGTCCCAGCCCGCACGAGTTCACCCAGTGCCGTAATTGCCTCGTCGAAATGGGTCATTATTTGCACTCCCTTGGGGACTCTCCTGACCTGCGACAAACCAGCCCCTCCCGCCCATATCAGTATTTGTGGTGGCAGCAAACGCCGCAAATGCGTCAGCGTTGGCACAACGTCTCTAGGGGGATACGAAAAACTGAATGTCATCGCAACCACATCGGCTTTACATCCTGTGGCTGCCAGCTTCAAGCTATTCAATGGAATTTCGGTTCCAACGTTCACGATATAGGCACCAGCTTCTGCCATCACAGCCTCGACCATCAGCAAACCAAGCTGATGGTGCTCACCTGGGGGT
>JAEMSA010000072.1 GCA_016463095.1 Candidatus Nanopelagicales bacterium | reverse complement strand
GTAATCACCGAAGTTGCAGACGCAACTGTTCAAGACGCAATTGCTTCAGTTGATTCATCCCACGAAGCCTTTAAGACGTTTTCCCAAACTTCACCAAGATCTCGTGCTGAGATTCTAAGAAAAGCATTTGAAATTATGACTAGTGAAATAGATTACTGTGCTGAATTAATTTCTCTAGAAAACGGCAAAGCACTTAAAGATGCAAAAGCCGAATCTGTTTATGCAGCTGAATTCTTTCGCTGGTTTTCCGAGGAAGCATCGAGAATCACAGGTGATTTTAGATATGCCCCAAATAGAGATAAAACAATAATCACTGATCACAAACCAATTGGTGTTGCAGCATTAATAACCCCATGGAATTTTCCAGCTGCTATGGCCACCAGAAAAATTGGTCCAGCTATTGCAGCAGGTTGCACCATGATTCTTAAACCAGCTTCTGAAACTCCATTGACAGCACTTTGGATTGCAGATGTTATGCAAAGAGCAGGTGCGCCAAAAGGTGTAGTTAATGTTCTAACTACTTCAAAATCTAGTGAAATTATTTCGACCATAATGAGCGATCAACGAATTAAAACAGTTTCATTTACAGGTTCAACTTATGTAGGAAAGATTTTGCTCCACCAAGCCGCTGATTCAGTTATGCGTTGTTCCATGGAACTTGGCGGTAATGCACCATTTGTGGTCCTAGAGGGTGCAAATGTTGATAGCGCAGTTGCAGGTGCCATGGTTGCCAAGATGCGAAATGGTGGTGCTGCTTGTACAGCCGCAAATAGATTCTATATTCACGAATCTGTGTCAATTGAATTTTCTCAAAAATTTGGGGACGCTCTTGCAGCATTAAAAGTTGGTCCAGGAGTTAATCAAGACACCGATTTAGGTGCAATGGTAAGTATTAAAGAAAGAGACAAGATTGTTGATTTAATCGAGAAAGCAAAAGCTGAAGGTGCGAATGTTATTTCCACAACTAAAGTTCCTGATAGTGGAGCGTTCTTATCTCCACATGTAGTAACTGGAGTAAAACATGGTTCAGTTCTAACTAGAGAAGAAATTTTTGGCCCCGTTGCCCCAATAGTTGAATTCCAAAAACAATCAGATGCAATCGAAATGGCAAACGACACAGAATATGGATTAATAAGTTATGTCTACGCCAAGGACGGTGCCGAAGGCATTAAAGTAGCCCGCCAAATGGATACAGGCATGGTGGCAATTAATCGAGGTGTCGCTTCTGATCCTGCTGCGCCATTTGGAGGCATGAAAGAATCTGGCTTAGGGCGCGAGGGTGGATTTGCGGGAATTCACGAATTCCTGGAACCACAATATTTTGCTGTTGATTTGTAGTCTAAAACTTTTCCTAAATGAGTAAGTAATTTAGAAGTCATATTTAGCTGTTTCTTTCACGAGTTCTTTAAATAGTGAAAAGGGAAAGTATGAACAGTGTTTTAAAGCAAATCCCCTCGAAGCTTGAACGCTATGGCAACTCGTTCAACTGAAACCACAAATGCCGCTGTTCTTAAATCACAGCCATATTTAAGGGATGCTTCCCAGGTTGAATCAAAAGCTATTTTCATTCTGGTGTCTAATTCATCCCTAAATCTTTCTATAGGCCATCTAAATTCTTGAATATTTTGCGTCCATTCAAAATATGAACCCATCACACCACCTGCGTTTGCCAAAATATCTGGAACTACCACTACCCCACGCTTTTGTAATGCTTCATCAGCTTTTAGTGTTAATGGTTGGTTTGCGCCTTCCACAATTATTTTTGCTTGAACTTTTTCGTGATTTGTATCATTAATCACTCCGCCAAGAGCTGCCGGAATTAACATGTCACAATCCATAGTTAATATTTCATCTCCTGAAACTTCTTTACCATCTGGAATATCCGAAACTTTTTTGTACTTTCCAACGATTTCCTTTACGTTAAAACCTTTATCGTTGATTTTTCCACCAGTTACATCAGCTAATCCCACAACTTTCATTCCAGCTTCTTGAGCAGCAAGTGCTGCATAAACTCCCACATTTCCAAATCCTTGAATGGCAACTCTTATGTCACTTGGTTTCTTATTGAGTTTTAAGAGCGCACCAATAGCTACCCCGATTACTCCTCGACCAGTTGATTCTTCTCTTCCAGGTGCTCCAAATAATCCAAGTGGTTTACCAGTAACTACGGCTGGAGAAAATCCATTAATTCTTTGATACTCATCCATCATCCAGGCCATGGTTTGTGCATCTGTTCCCATATCAGGTGCCGGTACATCACGATGAGGACCAATAACATTTACCATTGTTCTAGTCCAACGTCTTGTCACTTCTTCTTTTTCTCTCAAACTTAAAGTTGTGGGATCAACAGTCACCCCACCTTTACCGCCACCAAATGGCACATCAACTAACGCAGTTTTCCAAGTCATAA
>JAEMSA010000071.1 GCA_016463095.1 Candidatus Nanopelagicales bacterium | reverse complement strand
TCAAAGTTGAGAAAAGAGCATCATCTGCCTTCTGGTCAAAGAACACTCCACCTTTTATTGCAATGGCCGAAACTCCTTTGAGTGGCAAAAACAGTGTTACCGGAGCAGTTGCCTTATTAAGCTTTGTGGCGATATCTAAAGCAATTTTTTCACATTCTTGCGGTGTCGTTCTCATTAATGTGACGTTTTCATTATGTACATAAAGATTTCTATTTAGAAATTTCTCTGGCACACTATTTTTGCTTCCAAAATTAACCATATCTAGTGCACCAACAGAAACCACTTGTGGAATTTTCATTTCCACTGCAGCAGTTAAACGATCAGCACCTGCAGAAAGAGTTCCTCCGACTATTTCATCACATATTTCTGTGGTGGTCACATCTAGTACTGCGTTAATAAAACCTTGGCGAATTAGATTTTCCATGGACTTTCCACCAGTTCCAGTCATATGAAAAGTGATAACTTCTAAATCATTTTCCTCTAATATTTTTCTTGCAGCTGTAACACATTGAGTGGTTACTCCAAACATTGAAGCTGCCACTAATTTCTTATTGTTTTTTACTTCAACTTTTTCACCATTTATCATGCCAATAGTGGCATCAACAGCATTAGCAATAACTTTGGCAGATAAGGAATTTACCCCGGCAATATCAACAACAGAAGCAAACAATGCCATGTCGCTTTCACCTACAAAGGATGCAGCATTACTGCTTACTAATGTTGAAACTAAAACCTTAGGAACTCCAATGGGAAGATTTCTCATAGCAAAAGAAGAAATAGTAGAACCACCACTGCCACCTAAGGCAAAGATGGCATCTAGTTCACCCTTTTTATAAAGATCTTGCACGATCTGGTTAACACCTTTAGTCATAACAGAAACAGCAAATCCTCGATCATTCTTATTTTTTAAAGTTTTTAAATCACTAGATCCAGCAAGTGCAACTTGTTCATTTGTGACATCACACGGGATAGGAGATTGACCAATAATTCCTGCATTAACCAGTATTGTTTTTAATCCAGCTTTTTTGAAACGATTCCGAGCAAACTCATACTCAATACCTTTGGTGTCTAAGGTGCCGATTAAAACTACAGTTTTCACTTAAATAATTCTTGATCAGACCGGAGTATGAACTTTTAAGCCCAGGCTACTCGCATTTGAAATCATTTTTTTATCGTAACTTATGATTCCTTCTATTTCATTTGACACAGATAAGGCGCTTGCTACGTGTATGGAGTCTAACGATCTTAAAGAAGGCAAACCTAAAAATGATTCTGCAATTCTTATGACGGATTCGGATACATTTATATAATCAAACTTTGATAAAGTCCTCTGGGCAGATTCAGCAGCTTCAGGAACAGCCCTGTTAATTACTCTCATAACCTCAATTCTTGAAATTTTTGAGGTGCAATTATTTCTGCTTAAAAAGCGCTCGAGTTTAGGGGTTTCCTTTTCTTCTACTATTAGTTTTAAAATAGCGCTGGCATCTAGATAATACATTTATCTTTCTTCGTCTCTAAGCTCGCGTAAAATATCTGTAGTGGTTTTGTTTCCTTTAATTTTGTATTTTTTGATTTTTCCGTGCCAACTTGTTTGGGCTGGACTAACAAGCCCAGAATTTATGAGATCTTGCCAATTTGATTTTTGTGCTGGAGAGATTCGGGCAACGGTCTCGCCCCATTCAGTTATTTCAACTACCGAACCATTTTTAACCTCTTGCAAAATCTGGCTGGCAGATTGGCGCAGCTCTCTTACCCCGTAACTCTTCATATAACTATTGTAGCACAAATCTCAAATTGTGCTACATACGCTATCTCCGTAAGAAAACTCGCACTAGACGCCAAATTCTTCTTGATAAAGTTTTGGATTGAACGTTTACCGAAACTTTTAAGATTCTGTTCTCTGGTCCCTCATCAGGTGTCATCACATCATGTAAAGCAGGGGCTGACTCATCTAGCGAATCAGCAATGATTTGCATATTAGAAACAATGGATAATGTTCTAACTAATACTTCTTGAGCTAATTCATTTCGCTGCTTTATAAGTTCTTGGGCTAACACATGGCCTGCATTTCTTAATTCTTCGGCAATCTCATCTGTGGCAGAAAAAATGTCATCTGATTTGATGACATCCACTTTTCTTCTCACTGCTTTCGAGGCGGCAAATAATCCAGAAGATAATTCGTGTTGGGCTAGTTTTGGTAAATTCCGATCCACACTTAAATCAAAAATTGTGCGAGCAATAGTTCTTACTTGCACCACGATGTGCTCGAAAGCAACCGCTTTTAAATACAAAGATTCTGCTTCATCAACTTCTTCTAAGGGTGACCATCTGGCATAAGCTTTTGCTTCTAACGCTTGAGACTTAATTTTAGGTAATTCTTCAACAAGTAAACGAGCTTCAGTTAACCAAATACTGGCATTAGTTTGATTTAAGCCTTGATCTAATCCTTG
>JAEMSA010000030.1 GCA_016463095.1 Candidatus Nanopelagicales bacterium | reverse complement strand
ATTTTAACACTCTTCTAAGTAATCCTTCTATTTCATCGAACTGCTTTTCATCCGCGATTAATGCTGGAGCTAATTGAATAACAGGATCTCCACGGTCGTCTGTTCTGCAATATATCCCATTCTCGAACAAAGCGTTCGAGATAAATCCTCTAAGTATTCTCTCAGATTCAATAAGTGTGAAACTCTCTTTAGTCTTTTGGTCTCGTACTAATTCAATTCCGTAGAAGAAACCTTCGCCGCGAATATTTCCTACGATTGGAATATCATAAAGTTTTTCTAATGTTTTCCTAAAAATGCTCTCTTTCTCTCTAACGTGTTCATTGATTTTTTCATTTTGCATAATATCAAGATTTCTCATTGCTACAGCTGCTGCAACTGGATGTCCACCAAAGGTTGAACCGTGAGCAAACATATTTGTTCCAGTTGAGAATGGTTCAAATAATCGATCACTTGCAATCATCGCACCCATTGGGGCATAACCGGAAGTTAAACCTTTAGCGCAAATAATGATATCTGGTTGAACGCCATATCGATTAACAGCAAAAGTTTCACCAATTCGACCAAATGCAGTGATGGTTTCATCTGCCACAAATAAAACATCATGTCTGTTACAAATTTCACGAACTCTATCCAAATAACCTGGAGGAGGAGGAAAACAACCACCAGAATTTTGAACTGGTTCTAGGAAAACTGCTGCAACCGAATCAGCACCTTCCAGCAATATTGCTTGTTCTATTTGATCTGCTGCCCAAATTCCAAATTCTTTTTCATCATGATTTACATGTTGTGGTGCACGATAAAAGTTTGTATTGGGAACTTTATGTCCGCCTGGAACCAAAGGTTCAAATGGAATTTTTGCAAAAGGAATTCCTGTGATACTCAAGGCACCTTGTGATGTTCCATGGTAAGAGAGTGCCCGGCTAATTATTTTGTGTTTAGTAGGTTTGCCGATCATTTTGTAATAGTTTTTAATTAATTTCCAAGCTGTTTCAACAGCTTCGCCACCACCTGAAGTAAAGAAAACTTTATTCAGATCTCCTGGAGCAAGTTTTGCTAAACGTTCAGCTAAAGCCGCAGCCATTGGATGGGCGTAAGACCAAAGTGGAAAGAAAGCTAATTTGTCTGATTGTTCTTTGGCAGCATCGCCTAATTCAGTTCGACCATGACCTATTTGAACTGTGAAAAGACCAGCAAGTCCGTCAAGAATTTTTCTACCTTTATCGTCATAGACATAGCAACCTTCACCGCGCACAATCATTGGGACATCTTGGGTGGCAAAGTTTCCGTGACGTGTGAAATACATCCATAAATGATTTTTGGCAGCGTCTTGTAATGCGTTAGGTCCACCGGTTAATAAATCTGATGTGCTCATTTTGTTCCCCACGAGTATGTTTGTTTTCTAATTTTTAAATAAACAAATGCTTCAGTACTGTCCACCCCTGGAATTGCTCTGATTCTTTTGTTAAGAATGGAAAGTAACTTTTCATCGTCTTCACATACAACTTCGATCAAAATATCGAAACCACCAGCACAAACCACCACATAATTTACTTCTTGGAGTTTGGCTAGTGCATCAGCTACTTTTTCGATGTCGCCCTCAACATTGACACCGATCATGGCTGCTCTTTTGAAGCCCACTTGTAAAGGATCGGTTACTGCTACTACTTGCATCACGTTTGTGTCGAGTAATTTTTGAACTCTTTGTCTAACGGCTGCTTCACTTAAACCAATTGATTTGCCAATTGAGGCATAGGGTTTTCGGCCATCTGATTGTAATTGTTCAATGATTAATTTGGACACATCATCAATTACTGCAGCAGAATTTCGGGGCATAACCCCTAGGTTGGCAGGCTTTTCTGGATTTGTCAAAGGAAATCGTTGCTAAAAGGACTTTTTTCCACGAAATCCGCAGAATTGCTGCCTTGTGGCAAAGCAAATGGGCCCAAAATCTATGGGCACTAGGGGCTTTCCTTGCTGCACATGTTCTCGCTAGTGTTTCAATCACAAAATCAAACTTGATACCAATATAAGGAGTATTTAAAAGTGGCCGAAAAGCGCGTTGTTAAGAACTACATCAACGGTAAGTCTCAAGAGTCACTTTCCGGACAATTCACCGACTTAATTAATCCCACCACCGGGGAAGTCTTTGGAAAAGCTGCACTGTCTGACGAAAAAGATATTGACCTTGCCTATAACGCAGCAGCAAAAGCATTTGAAATCTGGAAAGAAACAACTCCAAGTGAAAGATCAATGGCGTTATGGAAAATTGCTGATGTTTTAGAACAAAACATTGAAGAAATAGTTTCACTTGAATCAGAAAATACTGGTAAACCAATCGGCGTAACCATGGCTGAAGAAGTCGGTCCGATGTTGGATCAAATTAGATATTTTGCAACAGCAGCAAGAAACTTAGAAGGAAAATCTGCAGGGGAATACATGAAGGGTCATACTTCTATGATTCGCCGCGAACCAATTGGTGTAATTGGTCAAGTAACACCTTGGAATTATCCAATGATGATGGCTGTGTGGAAATATGCTCCCGCAATTGCAGCAGGAAATACAACTGTTTTAAAACCAAGTGATACAACACCTGTTACTACTGCACGAATGGCAGAAATAATTACTGATGCAGGAATTCTTCCTCCAGGAGTATTAAATGTTGTCACTGGCGATAGAAATACCGGCAAAGCTTTAGTTGAACACAAAATTCCACAAATGGTAGCTATTACTGGATCTGTTAGAGCAGGTATGCAAGTAGCACAATCTGCAGCATTAGATGTAAAAAAAGTTCATCTTGAATTAGGCGGTAAAGCACCAGTTGTAATTTTTGATGACGCAGATATCAAAGCCGCAGCAGAGTGGATTGCCATTGCAGGATTTTTTAATGCTGGACAAGACTGCACCGCTGCAACCAGAGTTATTGTGCACGGAAAAATTTATGATGATTTCGTAGCAGCCCTAGCAGAGCAAGCAAAAAATACTCAAACCTCATTTGCTAAAGGACCACAACATCCTGACTCATTTGTTCCACCAGTAAATAACGCCAACCAGTTAGAAAGAGTAATAGGTTTTCTAAACCGAGTACCAAAACATGCCAAGGTACAAGCAGGAGGAAATCGCCAAGGAGATAAAGGTTATTTCTTTGAACCAACAGTTATTTCAGATTTGAAACAAGACGATGAAATGATTCAAAATGAAATATTTGGACCAGTTATCACCGTTCAAAAATTTGCTGATGAAGCCCAAGCTTTGAAGATGGCCAATGGTGTTCCTTACGGTTTGGCCTCAAGTGTGTGGACCAAAGATGTGGCCCGTTCCATGAGAATGGCCAAAGGACTTGATTTTGGGGCCGTGTGGGTGAACACTCATATTCCAATGGTTTCTGAAATGCCTCACGGTGGTTTCAAACACTCAGGTTATGGGAAAGATCTTTCCATGTATGGATTTGAAGATTACACAAGAATTAAGCACGTAATGTTCAAGATAGACAACTAATTCTGCCAAGATTAACCACAACGAAAGGGAAAAGAAAATGAACAAAGAAGAAAAACTGCAAGACATTCCTGCAGAAATCAGACCGTTTCTAACTCGTAGAAGAGTTTTGCAAGCCGGTGCTATTGGTGGTGCCGCAGCAGTTGCGGCAGCATGCGGAGCTGGTGGATCAACAAATGATGGTTCAGCACCAGCTGCTGAAACTGTTGATAAATCTGAAACTGATAAAAAAGTTGTTTGGTCAAACTGGCCGCTTTATATGCCTGTTGATGAAAACACTAAAGCCTATACAGAATTAGACGCTTTCACAGCTGAAACTGGAATTGCCGTTGAATACCTTGAAGATTACAACGACAACAACGAGTTTTATGCAAAACAAAAACCGTTGTTAGATAAAGGTGAACCACTAGGTAGAGACATTGTGTCTCCAACTGACTGGATGGCAGCTTTGTGGATCAAGAATGGTTTTGCATTAGAACTTGATCAAGCAAACATTCCAAATATTGCTAATTTGAATGATGCTTACAAAAATCCTTCATGGGATCCAGGTAGAAAATTCTCATTGCCATGGCAATCAGGTTTTGCTGGGATGGGTTGGAATAAAGCCAAACTGAAAGCAGCATTAGGTACAGACAAGTTAACTTCAATGGATCAATTTTTTGATCCAAAACTAAAAGGTCAAGTTGTGGTGTTAAGTGAATTAAGAGACACCATTCCTTTGATTCTTTCTTGGCAAGGAAATGATCCAACACAATTTGGTGATGCAGAATTCCAACAGGCAATCGATTACTTGCAAACTAAAGTTGATGATGGTCACATCCAAGCTTTCACCGGTAATGAATACGCAACCGCATTAGAAAACGGTGACGTAATTGCAGTTATTGGTTGGTCAGGAGATCTTGGTCAATTGGGTCCTGATTTTAGTTTTGATTTGCCAGAAACTGGTGGATCAATATTTGTTGATCAAATGTTGATTCCCGCAGGTGCTGAACACAAAGCAAACGCTGAGAAGTTAATGAACTACTTCTATGATCCAGCTGTTGCTGCACGTGTTGCTGCTTATGTTCAATACATTTCACCTGTTAAGGGTGCTGCAGAAGAATTAATGAAAACAGATCCTGCCTTGGCAGAAAATCCATTAATTTTTCCTCCAGATGAATTATTGAAACGTGCATACTCTGCAATGACTTTCACTTCAGAACAAGCAGCGAAATATAACGATGCTTGGGCGAAGTTGATCGGCAACTAGGAGCGTGGCAAGTAATCGACCAAAAGTTGAAGATTTACATTTAGTAAATCTCACCAAAACATTTGGTGATTTTAAAGCGGTCGATAACTTAACTCTTACCATTCCGGCGGGTTCCTTCTTTGCACTCTTAGGACCCTCCGGTTGTGGTAAAACCACAACATTAAGAATGGTTGCTGGTTTAGAAGAACAAACGTCAGGACAAATTAAATTAGGTGACGAAGATATTACATTTTTGCCCCCATATAAGCGTTGGGTAAATACAGTTTTTCAAAGTTATGCATTGTTTCCACATTTATCAATTTATGAAAACGTAGCGTTTGGTTTAAGAAGACAAAAAGCAAAAGACATTGATAATCAAGTTAAAGCCATGCTTGATCTTGTTGAATTATCTACACAAGCCCAAAAGAAACCTCAACAATTATCTGGTGGACAACAGCAAAGAGTTGCTGTGGCTAGAGCTTTGATTAACGAACCAGATGTTTTGTTACTTGATGAACCACTGGGCGCACTTGATCTAAAACTTAGACGACAGATGCAATTGGAACTAAAAAGAATTCAAACTGAAGTTGGAATTACTTTTGTTCACGTCACACACGATCAAGAAGAAGCCATGACAATGGCTGACACCATTGCGGTGATGAATGAAGGAAGAATCGAGCAATTAGGTTCACCTATTCAAATTTATGAACATCCTAAAACTGCTTTCGTTGCCAACTTCTTGGGTCAAACAAATCTTTTTGAAGGAACAGTGGCTGGAATTGAAGGCGATGAATTGGTGGTCAAGGTTAAAGATGTAACTTTTTATGTGCCTTTAGCTTCAACTGAAATTAGAAGTGGTCAAATTGTATTTGGGGTAAGACCTGAAAAAGTTAAAATTGTTGATCAAGGTAAAACCGGTTTACCGAAGAATCAAATTAATGGTTCTATTAAATTAACAGCCTTTGTGGGTGTATCTACTCAATATGAAGTTATCACTAATTGGGGTCAAGAAATTTCTGCTTTCGAACAAAACATTGATCCATCTGACTTAGGCCGCCCAGGTCAAGCGGTAACACTTGCTTGGGAACCAAGACATTCATTTGTGCTTGATCCAGATCAAGATTTAACAGCGGGCCTTGATACATCTTGGGATGAATGATGTCGATTGTTCAAGAATCGATAACCGCCAAACCTAAGAAAAGAAGAATAAACAGAACTCCATATTTGTTAATTCTTCCAGGTATTGGTTGGTTGTTTATATTCTTTCTGTTCCCGCTTTCAACTCTTTTAGCTACTTCTTTACAAAAACCAGCAGGGATAAGTCCAGACGACGGTTATTTGCCTGCGTTTAAAGTTTCAAATTATTCCAGTGCCCTTGCTGAGTATTATCCACAATTTTTTAGAGCATTTCTTTATTCAGGTATCGCGACAGTTATTTGTTTACTACTCGCATACCCAATTGCTTATTACATGGCATTTAGAGCAAGAAAGTATCGCAATTTAATGTTGGTTTTGATTGTTGCTCCGTTTTTTGCATCGTTTCTGTTAAGAACAAACGCGTGGAAAACTATTCTTTCCGGAGATGGATTAGTGGTTTCAGTTTTGAATTCGATTAACTTACTTCCCCAAGATAGAATCTTAAATACTTCACTGGCTGTTGTGGCAGGTCTTACCTATAACTTTTTACCTTTCATGATTTTGCCTTTATATACCTCCCTTGAAAAAATAGATCCACGTTTAATTGAAGCGGCAGGAGATTTATACTCACCACCCTCTCAACGATTTTGGAAAGTAGTTTGGCCTTTATCTTTACCAGGGGTAATTAGTGGAACACTTCTAACTTTTATTCCAGCATCGGGTGATTACATCAATGCTGAATTGCTGGGCAGCATTAAAGACAAAATGATTGGTAACGTAATCCAATCTCAATTTATTGATCTTAGAGATTACCCAACTGCTTCAGCGCTTTCGTTTACATTTATGGCCGTTATCCTGGTAATGGTTTATTTGTATATTAGAAAATCTGGAACGGATAACTTGGTTTAATAATGAATATTATCAAATTAATTCGAGAAAAAACGCTGCAAGTATTTTCTGTGCTAATTATTGTTTATTTGATGTTGCCGTTAGCTGTAATTATTTTGCTTTCTTTCAATAAACCAAAGGGAAGACAAAACACATCTTGGAATGAATTTTCTTTAGATGCCTGGACCAATATTTGTCGCGATCAAACAATTTGTTCATCTTTTGCTACAAGTATTAAAATTGGTTTACTGGTAACTTTAATTTCTACAATTGTTGGCACCATGATTTCTTTTGCACTGATCAGACATAGATATAGAGGCAGAGGAACAACTAGTTTATTGATATTTCTGCCACTTGCTACTCCCGAAGTAATTCTTGGTGCATCTTTGCTTGCGTTGTTTTTGAATATTTTTATTCCACTTGGATTCTGGACAATTCTGTTGGCACAAATTACTTTCACTATCAGCTTTGTTGTTGTCGTGGTAAACGCTCGTCTGGCAGGAATGGATCCGCGATTAGAACAAGCTGCAATGGATCTTTACGCAACACCATTACAAACATTTAGATATGTAACTTTTCCGATAGCCCTTCCCGGGATTATGGCTGCAGCCCTGCTTTCATTCTCCTTATCTTTTGATGATTTTATTGTCACAACTTTTAACTCTGGAAGAGTTGTAACTTTCCCAATTTATATTTGGGGTGCAGCACAAAGAGGAATTCCGCCACAAGTTAATGTGATTGCATCATTAATGTTCTTAGGTTCATTACTTCTGGTGCTTGTAGCAAGTTTGATTAGTAAAAGAAGGAAGGCAATTTACGCATGAGCTTAGAAGTTGGCGATATCGCACCTGATTTTTCATTGAAAAATCAATTTGGGGAAGTTGTAACATTAAGTGAATTTAAGGGTAAAAATGTAGTTTTGATGTTTTATCCATTTGCATTCACAGGTAAATGTACCCAGGAACTTTGCACTATTAGAGATGAAAGAAATGATTTCGTAAATGATGGCACTCAAATTCTTTCAGTTTCATGTGATCCAAGTGCAAGCCTAAAAATATTTGCCGAAGAGCAAGAATTAACTACACCGCTCTTGAGTGATTTTTGGCCACACGGACAAGTAAGTAAGGCTTACGGAGTCTTTTTAGAAGACTTAGGTTTTGCCAACAGAGGCACCTTTGTTATCGATAAAACTGGAATTATTCGCTGGAAAGTTGTGACAAGTCCAGGCGAGGTGCGTAATACCTCGGACTATCGCTCAGCACTTTCTGCTCTTTAGATAGATTACATAAGCAAGAAAATATTTCGGATTTAAATTATTTAATCCGGGCCTATAGCTCAGTTGGCTAGAGCGCCGCCCTTACAAGGCGGATGTCGGGGGTTCAAGTCCCTCTGGGCCCACGTGAACAAACCAACAGTAAATGAGTTGGCAGAAATTATTGAATCACGTTATCCGCAGTCATTAGCAGTTGAATGGGATGTTGTCGGATTTGTAACAAATAACTCCAATATTGAAGTATCAAACGTTTTATTAACAATTGATGTCACGCAAGCGGTCGTAAATGAAGCAATTGCAAAATCAATAAATTTAATTATTAGTCATCACCCACTCATCCTTGATGGAGAAGAAATTTCTGATATTCAAACTAAAAGAAAACAAATTAAAGCACTGCTAGAAGAGAAAAATATTGCCTTATATGTTGCGCATACCAACGCTGATATTGCGCAAGGGGGAGTCAACGATAGTCTTGCAAAAGTTTTAGCTTTGCAAAATATTGAAGTATTTGGTGTGGAGAAAATGGGACGTAAAGGAAATTTAATAAATCAAGTATCTCTTAGAGAATTTGTAAATCAATTAAAAGATAAATTACCCAAGGTAAATAGTCCAATTCAGGTAAGTGGCAATTTAGAATCAAAAATTTTCAAAGTAGCACTTTGTGGTGGTTCGGGATCAGCGCTACTAGAAGAAATTAGAAGAACTGAGGTTGACGTTTTTGTGACTGCTGATCTAAAGCATCATGCGGTGAGTGATAATGAAAATATGAATGGACCTGCTCTGGTTTCGGTGTCGCATTGGGCTAGTGAATGGACTTGGCTCCCAGAACTTAAACAGCAATTAGAAAGTGATTTGTTGTTAAAGAAGTTAGATGCAAAAATTTTTATTTCAGATATTTCAACTGATCCTTGGAATTTTAGTTTAGGATCAAGTTGATGAAAGCTAAGGTTGAATCCCAGAGACTGCTACTTGAGTT
>JAEMSA010000029.1 GCA_016463095.1 Candidatus Nanopelagicales bacterium | reverse complement strand
TTTCCTGATTCTCATCCTCAACATTTAGGAATGCCGGGTATGCACGGTTCAGTTGCAGCTGTTGGTTCTTTGCAACAAAGTGATTTACTAATTGCACTAGGTACACGTTTTGATGATCGGGTAACTGGGCAACTTTCTTCATTTGCACCAGAAGCAGATGTTATTCATGTTGATATTGATCCTGCTGAAATTGGTAAAAATAGATTTGCTCATGTACCAATTGTGGGAGATGCCAAAGAAACAATCATTGAACTCATTGCTGTTCTAAAAGATGAACACAAAGCAGGTCGAATTGGAAATTATGAAGCATGGTGGGCAAATCTAAATAGATTAAGAACTGAATACCCACTGGGCTATGACCATCCAACAGATGGTTCTTTGTCACCACAATATGTAATTGAAAGAATTGGTGCCATAAATGGACCTGATGCAATTTATGCCGCAGGTGTTGGTCAACATCAAATGTGGGCTGCCCAATTTGTTAAATATGAAAAACCTGGAACTTGGCTTAACTCAGGTGGATTAGGAACAATGGGTTATGCAATTCCAGCAGCCATGGGTGCCAAAGTTGGCGCACCAGATAAAACTGTGTGGGCAATTGATGGTGATGGTTGTTTCCAGATGACAAATCAGGAATTAGCTACTTGCACTATTAATAACATTCCTATCAAGGTTGGTTTGATCAATAACAATGCCCTGGGCATGGTTAGACAATGGCAGTCATTGTTTTATAACAACCGTTATTCAAACACAGATCTTCACACCAACAGAATCCCTGATTTTGTGAAATTAGCTGACGCTTATGGCTGTCACGGTTTGCGTTGCGAAACTAGGGAAGATGTTGATAAAACCATTGAAAAGGCAATAGAACTAAATGATGCGCCAGTAGTTATTGACTTTGTGGTTCACAAAGATGCCATGGTTTGGCCAATGGTGGCAGCAGGCATGAGTAACTCTGAAATCAAATTTGCTCGCGATTTGGCACCACAATGGATGCGAAGTGATGACGAATGAGTCGCCACACTCTAAGTGTTCTAGTTGAAGATCAACCAGGTGTTTTGGCACGAATTGCTAGTTTGTTTGCTCGCCGGGGTTTCAATATTGAATCATTAGCAGTGGGTCCAACTGAAGCAGTAGGTGTTTCTCGTATGACAATTGTGGTTAATGTTGCCGAATCTCCATTGGAACAAGTAACCAAGCAATTAAATAAATTGATCAACGTCCTAAAAATTGTTGAGTTAGATAACTCAGCAGCTGTGCAAAGAGAATTATTACTAGTGAAAGTAAAAGCTGATAGTAAAACTCGCTCAGCGATATTAGAAACAGTTTCACTTTTCAGAGCCAAAGTGGTTGACGTAGCCACTGATGCCATCACTATTGAGGCAACGGGTAATCACGACAAGATTCAAGCACTTTTAAAGGTGTTGGAAGAGTACGGAATAAAGGAGCTAGTTCAGTCAGGCATGGTGGCAATCGGACGTGGCACAAAAGCCGTTTCTGATCGCACATTACGCTCTAGTTAGAGATTTAGCAGAAAAACGAGCAGAAAGAAAATAAAAATGGCCGAAATGTTTTATGACAAAGATGCAGATTTAGAAATAATTAAATCTAAAAAAGTGGCAGTTATTGGTTATGGTTCACAAGGCCATGCTCATGCACTAAATCTTCACAACTCTGGAATTGATGTTCGTGTTGGCTTAAAAGAAGGATCTCCCAGCAGAATTAAAGCAGATGCTGAAGGATTAAGAGTGGTAACTCCAGCACAAGCTGCTCAAGAAGCAGATGTGATCATGATTCTTGCTCCAGATCATGTGCAAAGACATATTTATAAAGAATCAATTGAACCTAATTTAACGAGCAACAAAGCATTATTTTTCTCACATGGTTTTAATATTCGTTTTGGTTACATCAAACCTCCTAAAGATGTTGATGTGTGCATGGTTGCCCCTAAGGGTCCAGGACATTTAGTTCGTCGCGAATACCAAAACAGTCGAGGTGTGCCAGTAATTGTGGCAGTGGAACAAGATCACTCAGGTAATGCTTGGCCACTAGCTCTTTCTTATGCCAAAGCAATTGGTGGACTTCGTGCCGGTGGAATTAAAACCACATTCACAGAAGAAACCGAAACTGATTTGTTTGGTGAACAAGCAGTGCTTTGTGGTGGCACAACTGCATTGGTGCAAGCAGGATTTGAAACTTTGGTCGAAGCAGGTTATCAACCAGAAGTGGCATATTTTGAATGCTTACATGAATTGAAACTTATTGTGGATCTTATGTATGAAGGTGGTATTGCCAAAATGCGTTGGTCAGTTTCTGACACCGCAGAATACGGTGACTATGTTTCAGGTCCAAGAATAATAGACAGAAAAACCAAAAAAAGAATGAAGAAAATTTTGAAGGAAATTCAAAATGGCACCTTCGCTAAAGAATTTATTGAGGACCAAGACAATGGTGCGAAGAAATTCAAGAAATTTAGGAAAATAGGCGAAGAATCACAAATTGAAGCAGTAGGCAAGAAGTTGCGTGGTTTGATGGCCTGGGTTGATAAAACTAAGGATGATTTCCAAGGAACTGTTTCACGCTAAATTCCAAATAGCCAAATGAGCCCACAGACCTAAAATAGGTGTGTGGGCTCACATATTTCTAAGCATCCAAAACCAGAAAAAATTTGTGTGCGCTGTGGTCGAAAAATGACTTGGCGTAAATCTTGGGCCAAGAATTGGGATGACGTTAAGTATTGCTCCGACTCATGTCGCAAGAAAAAATAATATAAGTAGACTTAATTTATGAGTAACCCAATTGTGTTAATTGCAGAAGAATTATCTCCTGCCACTGTTAAAGCACTGGGACCTGATTTTGAAATAAGAAATTGTGATGGTGCAAATAGGGAAGAACTATTCAGATCCATTGTTGATGCTGATGCCATTTTGGTCAGATCGGCTACAAAACTTGACAGTGAAGCTTTGTCGCATGCAAAAAAATTAAGAATAATCGCTCGAGCAGGTGTGGGCTTAGACAATGTTGATGTTGCCGCAGCCACCACTCAAGGAATTATGGTGGTTAACGCGCCAACTTCAAATATAACTTCAGCTGCAGAATTAGCGGTATCTCTGCTGTTAGCAAGTGCAAGAAATATTGTGCCAGCAAATATTGCTTTAAAAAAAGGTGAATGGAAAAGAAGTAAATTTACCGGAATTGAATTAAGTGAAAAAACTATTGGCATAGTTGGTTTTGGCAGAATCGGTGTTTTAGTTGCCCAAAGATTAGCTGGATTTGGTGTTCATTTAATTGCTTATGATCCTTTCGTGCAGCCTGCAAAAGCTGCTACCCATAACGTGAAAATGGTTTCACTTGATGAATTATTGGAACAAAGTGATTTCATCACAGTTCATTTACCAAAAACACCTGAAACAGCAGGTTTAATTGGGGAAGAAGCTTTGAAGAAAGTAAAACCCACAGTTCGAATTATTAACGCTTCTCGTGGTGGCATTGTTAATGAACAAGCTTTATTTACTGCCCTTAAAGAAGGCAGAGTTGCTGGTGCTGGAATTGATGTTTACGATTCAGAACCTTGCACTGATTCACCACTATTTACTCTCGATCAAGTTGTGTCAACCCCACATTTAGGTGCATCCACTGATGAAGCTCAAGAAAAAGCAGGTATTGCGGTGGCAAAATCTGTGCGCTTGGCGTTAAGTGGCGAACTGGTTCCTGACGCAGTAAATGTAAGCGGGGGAGCAATTGCTAAACCAGTTAGACCTTTGTTGCCGCTAGTTGAAAATATGGGTCGCATTGCCGCAGGTTTGGTGGCTGGAGCTATTAATCGTGTTCATGTTGAAGTTAGTGGCGAAGTTGTGGAAAATGAATTAAAAATTTTAGAAATATCAGCTATGAAAGGGATTTTAACTCAACTTGTACACGAACCAGTTTCATATGTAAACGCACCGTTGTTAGCAAAAGATAGAGGCATTGAAACGTCCCTTCACACCACACTGGAATCACCAAATTTCAAAGTGGTTGCCAAAGTGGAATTAACAACTAACACTGGGGAAGTTGCTTCAGCTTCTGGAACTATCACCGGACCAAATTCCACAATCAAATTAGTGGGAATTGATAAATATGAATTAGATGTTGCAATTAGTGACCAGATGGCATTTATACAATATGAAGATCGTCCAGGAATGATTGGCATTATTGGTGGCATTTTAGGCAAATCAGAAATCAATATTGCTAATTTACAACTAGCCCGTGAAACTAAAGGTGGAAATGCGTTAGTGGTATTAACTCTTGATTCAGAAATACCGCAAAGCGTTTTATCTGAGATTGCAAATGCACTTGATGCAAAATTTGCAAAGACTGTTAATTTAAGTTAACGATTAGCCCTGTTGGCAGCACTGATAATTGCTTTAAGTGAAGATGTAACAATGCTGGGATCGATTCCCACACCCCACAGTGTTCGAGAATCAATAGAGCATTCCAAATAGGCAGCTGCTTGGGCATCTCCACCGGCAGACAATGCATGTTCGTGATAATCAAGCACTTTTAAGTTAACGCCATGGGTTGCAAATGCGGTACAAAATGCTGCAATAGGGCCATTGCCTACACCATTGATAATAAATTCTTTTCCGTTATCTTTAATCGTTGCTGTCAAAGTTGTGTCACCATCAACAGCTGAATCTTGAGCAACTGAAACCAAAGAGAATCTTCCCCAGGGTTTTCCAGGATTTGGTAAATATTCATCTTTAAATATTTCCCACATCACTGTTGGAGAAACTTCGCCACCTTCAGTATCTGCTAATTTTTGAATAACTTGGCTAAATTCGATTTGTAATTTTCGCGGTAAATCTAATTGGTGCTCAGTTTTCATAATGTAGGCAACTCCACCTTTGCCTGATTGTGAATTAACACGAATCACAGCTTCGTATGTTCTGCCGATATCTTTGGGATCAATTGGTAAATATGGCACATTCCAGGTGTATTCATCAACTGGTTTGCCAGCTTGATCGGCATCACTTTGTAATACTTTTAAACCTTTGTTGATGGCATCTTGATGAGAACCAGAAAATGCGGTGAAAACTAAATCTCCACCGTAAGGATGGCGTTCACCAACTGGTAATTGATTGCAATATTCAACTGTTCTTTTGATTTCATCAATATTGCTAAAATCAATTTGAGGATCAATTCCTTGACTGAATAAGTTCAAGCCAAGTGTTACTAGGCAAACATTTCCTGTTCTTTCCCCGTTACCAAATAAGCAACCTTCAATGCGGTCAGCTCCTGCTAAGTAACCAAGTTCAGCTGCTGCGACTCCAGTGCCACGATCATTATGTGGATGAAGTGAAAGAATTACACCTTCTCTTCTATCAAGGTTTCGGTTCATCCATTCAATTGAGTCGGCATAAACATTTGGTGAGGCCATTTCAACTGTGGCAGGTAAATTGATAACACTTGGACGATCCTTAGTTGGTTGCCAAACATCGTTAACGGCGTTACAAACTTCGGCTGCATATTCGAGTTCTGTGCCGGTGAATGATTCAGGGGAATATTCAAAAAAGATTTCACTTTTGCCCATTTGTTCGGCATACTTTGCAACTAATTGGGCACCGTTAACAGCGATATCTTTAATGCCATCTTTATCTAAATCAAATACGACTCTTCTTTGTAAAGTTGAGGTTGAGTTATAGACGTGCACAATGGCATTATCTACACCTTCAAGTGATTCGTATGTTCTTTCAATTAAATGTTCTCTTGCTTGAGTTAAAACTTGAATGACAACGTCATCGGGAATTACGTCATCTTTAATTAATTGGCGAACAAAATCAAAGTCGTTTTGAGAAGCTGCTGGAAAGCCAACTTCAATTTCCTTGTAACCCATTTTGACAAGTAATTCGAACATTTTTCGCTTGCGGGCAGGAGTCATCGGATCAATCAGTGCTTGGTTGCCATCTCGTAGATCTACCGCACACCAACGAGGTGCTTTGGTGATCTTGTTATTTGGCCAAGTTCGATTTTTTAAATCAATGGGGGTAAATGCTTGGTAACGCTGAAACTTCATCGAGGAAGTTTTCTGATTATTGTTTTTCATTTAGCTTTTGACCTCTTCAATTAGTCGCTATGGGATGAGACCAGCAATGGCGAACTCCCGCAGCGAGGAGGCCAGTCGTTAGGCCTCGCTGCGGCTTTGAAGTAGCAAGCAACGAATCATTATGAATTAAGGGTAGCAGGCACAAAATAAGTAGTGCAGCCCTACGCTGTACTTATTATGAATTCCTATCGTGTTGCGTTAATTCCTGGTGACGGCATCGGTGTCGATGTTGTTAATGAAGGTTGCAAAGTTCTTGGTTCATTGGGTTTGAAGTTCGAAACCCAAAACTACGATTTAGGTGCTAATCGATACCTTAAATCTGGTGAAACACTTCCTGATTCTGTTTTAGCTGAATTAAAAAAATTTGATGCCATATTGCTTGGTGCGGTAGGAGATCCAAAAGTAGCACCAGGAATATTAGAACGAGGCTTGTTACTTCGATTACGTTTTGAATTAGATCACTACGTAAATTTGCGTCCAGTTAAATTATTTCCTGGCGTTACAACTCCTTTAGCTAGTAAAACTCCAGAAAATATTGACATGGTTGTTGTTCGCGAAGGAACTGAGGGATCTTATGTCGGTGCAGGTGGAGTTTTAAGAAAAGGCACTAAAGATGAACTTGCTACCGAAGAGTCTTTGAACACTGCTTTTGGTGCTGAGCGAGTAATTCGTGATGCTTTTAAGCGAGCCCAAAATCGCCGCAAACATTTAACACTTGTTCATAAAGCAAACGTACTAGTTTATGCAGGAGATTTGTGGAAGAGAACATTTGATCGAGTTGCAAAAGAATTTAGTGATGTGAAAACTGATTACCAGCACGTTGATGCTGCATCCATGTTTTTTGTAACTAACCCTGAAAAATTTGATGTGGTAGTAACAGACAATTTGTTTGGTGACATCTTGACTGATATTGGGGCTGCCATTGCTGGTGGAATCGGTTTAGCTGCAAGTGGCAACATTAATCCTGAAAAAACAACACCATCAATGTTTGAACCAGTTCACGGTTCAGCACCCGATATTGCCGGCAAAGGAATAGCAGATCCAACAGCAGCAATTATGAGTGTTTCTATGATGCTTGATCATTTGGGTGAAAAAGATGCTGCCCAGAAAATTGAAACCGCTGTTGCAAAGGATTTAGCTGCCAGGGGAACAACTAAAAGAAGCACTTCAGAAATTGGAGATGCAATCACCAAATTGGTGAGTTCATGACCAATTTTATTGTTACCAATAATTCTGCACCTAAATCTGATAATGATCGAAATGCAATATTAGAAAACCCAGGTTTTGGTAAACATTTCACCGATCACATGGTTTTGATTGATTGGGAAAAAGGCAAAGGATTTATTAATCCCCGGGTTGTTCCCTATGCTCCGCTTTCAATTGATCCAGCAAATATGACATTGCATTACGGTCAATCAATATTCGAAGGCTTGAAAGCTTATAAGCATAAAGATGGGTCAATCAAAACTTTTAGACCAAAATCAAACGCTGCTCGTTTTGCTAGATCTGCGAAAAGAATGGCTATGCCAGAAATTCCTGAAGAATTATTTGTGGAGGCTATTGAGCAACTTATTGCTGTTGATAAAAAATGGGTTCCAGAAGATAGAGAAAAATCTCTTTACCTAAGACCATTTATGTTTGCTACCGAAGTTGGTTTAGGGGTAAGACCTGCAAGTAAATATTTATTTTTAATCATTGCATCTCCTGCTGGAAACTATTTTCCTGCTGGAATTAAACCAGTTTCTGTTTGGTTAAGTAAAGAATATGTAAGAGCAGCACCTGGGGGAACCGGCGAAGCAAAATTTGCAGGAAATTATGCAGCTTCGTTAATTGCTCAAGCGCAAGCTGCTCAAGAAGGTTGCGATCAAGTTGTGTGGCTGGATGCAATTGAACGACGTTTCATTGAAGAAATGGGCGGCATGAATCTTTACTTTGTTTACGGTAAAAAGAATGAAATTGTTACTCCATCTTTAACAGGATCTTTACTTGCAGGTATTACTCGTGATTCCATTTTGCAATTAGCAAAAGATTTAGGCATGAATTCAGTGGAAAAGAAAATAACTATTGAAGACTGGAAAAAAGGTTGTGCACAAGGCGAGATCACTGAAGTGTTTGCATGCGGCACCGCAGCCGTAGTAACCCCAGTTGGTTTAGTTAAATCAAGTGATGATGAATTCATTGTGGGACGTGGCGAAACTGGTGAGATCACGGCAAAGATTCGCACTGCTTTGTTGGATATTCAAACAGGAGTAGCAAAAGATGAACACAATTGGACTGTTTCAGTCGGATAATTTACCCCGGTTTGAATACTGTTGTTTCAGATGGGGCAAACTAAAGGCAATGAAGAACCAGGAAATTATTAGTTAAGCGCACTTTTGGGTGATGAAACCCAAACCAAGTGTGCTGATGCCCTTCGCGAGAGCGAGGGGTTTTTTGTTTACTGGAACCAGAAAGAATAAGGAGAAAAGAAAATGACCAACAATTCTTCTCTAGATGCTGCTGCGTTTCATATTTATGACACCACTTTAAGAGATGGTGCACAACAAGAAGGTTTAAACCTTTCGGTACAAGACAAATTAAATATTGCCAAACATCTTGATGCATTAGGTGTGGGTTTCATTGAAGGTGGTTGGCCGGGAGCTAACCCTAAAGATACAGAATTTTTTGCTAAAGCACACACAGATTTAAAACTTAAACACGCAACTTTAGCAGCATTCGGAAGTACTAGAAGACCAAACGCAAAAGCCCAAGATGATCCTCAAGTTAGAGCTTTACTTGATTCAAAAGCGCAAGTAATTACTTTGGTTGCTAAATCTTTTGATCGACACGTGGAATTAGCTTTGAAAACAACTCTGGAAGAAAACATTGCCATGATTAAAGATACTGTGGCATTTTTAACCTCTGAAGGAAGACG
>JAEMSA010000070.1:1516-2454 GCA_016463095.1 Candidatus Nanopelagicales bacterium | reverse complement strand
ATTTTGTTATATTTGCAATTAAATTGTTTTAAGAATTTTTGACTTTCAACATCCCAAGCTGATGCAAACCATTCAATTTTTTTCTCTTTGCAATATTTATCAATTTCTTTGTATTCCTCAACACCAAATTCCAAGCCCATTTTTTGTTCGCGGGTTGTTGTTCCCCAAGGACTTTCTCTAGGGGTGTCAAGAACAGCAGCAGTGTAAACAATGTCAATCGTTCTCTTTTGAAATTTAACTGCATCGCAGCCAGCATCTTTGGCCATATCGATTAATTGCTTAGTTATTTCCATACTTCCGTTGTGGTTAATGCCAATTTCAGCGATTACAAATATTGACATTTAATCCTCCCAGGATTTAACAGTTAAAACTACTACCGAAAACTTACCAAACACTTCGTCCGCCGTCGGCTGAAATCACCGCTCCAGTCAAATATGAAGAGGCATCCGAGCATAAAAATGTCACCAACCCTTGGTATTCATGAGGTTTGGCCATTCTTCCCAAAGGAATGCGCTTAGTGATTTCGGTTAAGAATTCTTGTGATTGGTTGGCTTCAACTCCTCCTGGGCAAATTGCGTTAGCTCTCACACCTTTATCAGGCCAGTAAGTTGCCAAATATTTTGTCAAACCAATTAATCCAGCTTTTGAAATTGAATAACCAACAGGCTTTACTGGTTGTTCGTCATCTTTCAGTCCTTTTTGTTTATAAAGTCTTTGATCAGGGCCTAGAATTGCCAATTCGGAAGAAATATTAACAATTGTTCCGCCACTATTTTGTGCAAAGTGAGTTCCAAAAGTCTTACTACAAAGAACAGAGCCGATTAAATTAACATTTAATTCTCTTTGCAAATCATTGAATGTTACATTTTCAAACCTTGAACTATCTAAACCTTTATCACTAACTGCCGGATTAATAGCGGCATTATTGATTAAAGAAT
>JAEMSA010000070.1:0-1506 GCA_016463095.1 Candidatus Nanopelagicales bacterium | reverse complement strand
AATAGCATTATTTCCAATTGACTTGGCAACACTTTCTGAATCTGTAAAATTTAAATCTGCAATAACTGCTATGCCGCCACAATGATTAATTGCTTCGCCATGTTGATAACCTAGTAAACCTGCTCCACCAGTAATGACTACGACTTTGCCCTCTAAGTCAAACCAATAATTTTTATCTTTTGTCATCATTTAACAATCTTTAGTTTGCCTTTATCAATTAAGTGATCTTCAACTAATTCCATAACAATATGGCCTGCTGTGATGTGTAGTTCTTGAATTCTACCAGTGACTGGAGTTGGGGCAATAAATGAATAATCACAAAGACTTAAAGCTGGTCCACCAGTTCCACCTAGGAAACCAACCGTGGTGATACCCAGTTCTTTTGCTTTAGTTAATGCTTTTAAAACATTAGGTGATTTTCCTGAAGTAGTAATGCCTATTAAGACATCACCTTTTTTACCCAACGCTTCAACCATTCTTTCAAAAATTACTTCAAAACCAAGATCATTTCCACAAGCGGTAAGAGTTGAAGAGTCCATTGCTAAAGCAATTGCTGGCAAAGTTTGACGAGTGATTTCTGGTCTAAGTCGAATTAATAATTCTGCTGCTAAATGTTGCGCATCAGCAGCGCTGCCACCATTTCCGCACAGAAGTATCTTGTTTCCGTTTTCAATAGCTTCTCCACAGATTTTTCCGATTTCAACTAATTTTTCAACGTGTTGGTCGAGCACAACTTGACGAGCACGAATACCTTCTGACAGGGCTTGTTTAACAACTTCGTACGAAGTGGACATTTAGCTAATTTCCGCCGGTTTCTGGTGATTATTTGGCCCTGATTTATAAACGCTATACCCTGTGCTCCAGGTTTCGAGTGATAATGTGGCGCCTAGAGCAATATTCCCAACAATTAAGGGGTAAAAATGTCTAAATTGACCAAGGCTCTAGTCGCCTTCGCGTTTATCGCAACACAAGCACTAGCAATAAATCCATCTAATGCACTTCCTAACTTAACAACCAAACAAATCAGCAATGTTAAAGCTTTGTTCACGGCATTTGCTACAAGTGATCCAGACAAGATTGCTGCAGCTTCTGTTAAATACACTAAAGCAGGATCTGCTGCTCGTAATTTTGCTGAAATGGTTAAAAATAACCACGCCACCATTCGTTATTTTAAATCAATCAATGCTTTCGGTATGCCTTCAGGTTTGGCCGTAACAACTGAAATAAAAGGTAAATCAACTTTAAGTGGAAGTTCGGTAACTCTTAATAGTGTTAATGATGCTTTCGATGGCAAATTTAGTGATTTTACTTTTGATTCTGCTGGAAAAATATCAAACTTCAAAGTCGCAACTTCTGCTGGAAAATCTGCTGAAAAAGTTTCAGACAGAATTTTTGCAATCAAACAAACAGAAACTGCTGGCGCAATGTTTGTGACTGGTGGCTTTGTTTACAAACAACCAGATGCAAAAACCTTTGTGCAACTTCAAGTTAAGAACAATTCTGTTT
>JAEMSA010000069.1 GCA_016463095.1 Candidatus Nanopelagicales bacterium | reverse complement strand
CTTTAGAACTACCAAACTTCATTGTCAAATGATTGACTGAGAGTGACCAATTGCTATTAGTGCTATTCATTTGCTCACTCCCAGTCTTCTCATTTTCCTAAATTACCGAATTAACCGATAATGTTGGCAGGTACTTCGTCGCCAACATTAAATGTTGGTGTTGCGACTAGTACTTCTTTTTCCACATCTGTTCCAGATATGTATTTTTTGATTTCTGCGATTGTCAATTGACCATATAGATCGGGAGCTTGTCCAACGCAACCCATATATGGCTTCTCGATTTTGGTTTTGTCAGCACAGAAACCGTACAATTGAACTTTGTCTTCAAGTTTCAATTGTTTGATTGCTAGCAATGCGCCAACTACGCCTGGTCCGGTATCAGCAAATATAACGTTCATACCTGGATTACCTTGAAGCATTTCTGCAGTTACTTTTTGCGCAACGTCAGGCTTTACTTCATGATCTACGGTTTGAACAACTTTTGCATTTGGATTCTTTGTCAAAGCTGCGGTGAATGCAGCATCACGAAGATTTGTAGTTACGTTACTTGGAACGCCCACAATTCCTGCGATGATTGTTGCATCTGCACCTAAGTTAGCTAATGCTTGTTCGCCACTTAGTGTTCCTCCGCCTGCTTGGTCAGCACCAAGGTTCTGAACTACTGAACCTCCGGCTGCTTCCACAGCTGCCATGTCAACGAATACGTTTACAGCAAAAACTGGAATACCAGCTTTTGACAAGCTAACTGCGAAACCAGTTCCTGGTTCGGAACCAATTGCATTTAGGTAAACAGCACAAACTCCTGCTTGAATAAAGGAGTCGATTTGACTTTGTTGTTGAGCAATGTCGTCATCTGCAATTGAAATAATTGCTTCGAAGCCATTTTCTGCTGCTGCAGTTTCAACACCTTTTTTCATTTCTACGTAGTAAGGGTTGCTTAAATTAGGCAAAGCTACACCGATTTTTGGTGTTGCTGTGCTGCAATTTTCAGGCAATCCTTCTCTCACACCTGCTGCTGCTGAATCTCCAGCTGCGGCATCGGTGTCAGAAGCAGATGAACAAGCACCAAGCAATAATGCGCCTGAAGCAAGTATCAATGCTACTTTTTTATAACCAGGAATTACTTTGGTCATAATTTGTTTCTCCCTTCATTTCTAGAGGATTTATTTCCTGCTAGACCTATTTTTTTATTCGACTTAAAATTTGTGGTTTCCCTCGAGGTTTAGATTTGGCGCCATCTTTTTTAGATGATCTTTTGCTATCAAAACTCACTCCACCAAGAATGATCAAACCGATTACAAGTGGTTGCCAATAGCTACTTACGTTTACAACGTTCATGCCGTTGCTGATTGTGGAAATTAAAAGCACACCTGCAATTGCGCCTCTGATGGTTCCAATTCCGCCGAAAAGACTTACTCCGCCCACAACAGCAGCTGCGATTGAATAGAACAGTTGATTTCCGGTTCCTGTTTGGGGATATCCCACGTTTAGTCTTGAAGTTGCAACTACTCCTGCAACACCTGCTAAAAATCCACTGAATGCGTAAACAAAAACTGTGGTTCTCATAACATTGATTCCCGAAAGTCTGGCGGCTAATTTATTTCCACCGAGTGCATAGATATGTGTTCCTAGCACTGTATTTTTTAACAAAATTGAAGAAACAATAGCGGCAATTATTACCAGAATCACTGGAACAGGAAATCCAAGTACATGTCCTTGGCCTATCCAAGCAAATCTTTCTTGAGTGATTTGAATTGATTCAGCGCGGGTGATGATCATTGGAATAGAAGAAGCCACACCCATTGCAGCAAAAGTTACAATAAATGGTGGAATTTCAATGTAATGAATAATTAATCCGTTTAAAACTCCCAACATACTTCCACA
Source organism: Candidatus Nanopelagicales bacterium (assembly GCA_016463095.1). GTDB lineage: Bacteria > Actinomycetota > Actinomycetes > S36-B12 > UBA5976 > ATZT02. The sequence goes on along the minus strand of JAEMSA010000069.1, from coordinate 616 downwards.
AAGTGCCGCACCTATTGCTGCGCTCCACCAGGGCATACCTGAACGCATTAATACTGTGGCAATAATTCCGCTCATGGCGACATTTGCTCCAGTTGAAAGATCAATACCTCCTGTTAACAAAACAAATGTTTGTCCTAAACCAATGAGGGCAATGATGGCTCCGTTGAGCAACAAAACGCTGGCATTAGTGATGGTGAAGAAATTTTCAGACAGCAACGAAAAGATTAAAACCATAACTAAGAAGACAAAAAATATTCCTGCTTCTTGAGGTATGTTTACTTTTTTCATTTTCATACTTTCTCCTTTTTTCTATCTAAACCGCGCCAATTAGAACATTCATCGTATTTCTCAAAATAATTACTTAAGTCCTGTTGTTTCCTGGGTGAAACTATTTGAACTACTTCGGGTTGCCATTGCTCAATCACCTGGGAAACAGTGGTTTTTTGGGCAATAGCTGCTGCTTGAATACAAGCTCCTCGGGCTGAGGATTCTTCAACGTCAAGGAGGTAAACATCTTTTTGTAATAAGTCGGCCAATATCTGACGGTAGGCTTTACTTTTTGAAGCTCCCCCGGTCAAAATGATTCGGCCATTTGATTTTTGAACTAAATTTGTCA
>JAEMSA010000068.1 GCA_016463095.1 Candidatus Nanopelagicales bacterium | reverse complement strand
GATTAACTTTTTCTTCGTGTTGTAACTTTGAAGGCCACCAAATCTTTGGTCCAATATCATGAACTAAGGCAGGAACTAAAATAGATCTAACAATAATCGTGTCTAGTAACACACCAAAAGCAACTGCAAAACCTATTTGAGCAAGTGGAACAAGTGGCAATAAACCAAGAACGGCAAATGTTGCAGCCAGAACAACTCCAGCTGAAGTAATAACTGCCCCAGTTACTGTTAAACCTTTAATAACTCCAGGCCTAGTACCAATTTTTTGTGACTCTTCACGAACTCTAGTCATAAGGAAAATATTGTAATCAATTCCTAGTGCAACTAAGAAAATAAATGCGAAGAGTGGGAATGAGTTATCTCCCCCAGCAAATCCAAAGATATTGTTAAAGACTAAAGCGCAAACTCCCAAGGTTGCAAAGAATGAAAGTATGACGGTACCAAGTAAGAGAACCGCGCTGAAAATACTCCTGAGCAGTAATCCAAGAATTAAAGTAATAACAAGAAGACTTATCGGAATAATTGTTCGATTATCTCTGCCGTTTGCCGTTCTAACATCAAAGTAAACCGCACTTGTTCCACCTACTAGAGCAGTGGAATCAGCACTCCTAGCTAGCTCACGTATTTTTGGAATATCCTCACCAGCTTCAACGCTATCTGGTGCTTTATTTAGGGTTACATTAATTATTGCTTTATTATCAACAATTTTTACTTTTGGTAATGGTTGACCTGGAATAACAAACCCATCAAGAAGTGGTGAAATTTCGGTAACTCCTGGCGCATTTTTCACTGCAGCAGTAACTGCTTCAATTTTATCTGCGGCAACAACAATTTGAGTTGGGTCCCCTTGGCCACCTGGAAAATGTGTCTCAAGTAGTTTTTGACCAACGACAGATTCAGGATTACCTGTAAACGTATCAATGGTGCCAATGCCATCAGCTTTTAATGTTGGAGCAGCTGATGCAAGAAGTAATAAGAAAGTGCCAGAAATAATCCAAGCTCGTCTTGGATTTTTTTCAATTACGCGGCCAACTTTGCTCCAAGTTCCAGATAAAACATGATCATCGCCATCAAAATCTGGTCGGCGCGGCCAGAAAATCCAACGCCCGAATAGAAGGAGAAGTGCTGGCAATAAAGTAAGAATCGTAATCATTGAACTAACTATTCCTATGGCACCGATCGGACCAAGACTTGCGGTGCTAGATAACTGACTAAATAAAAGTATTAACAACGAAATTGAAACAGTTGAACCTGAGGCAAGAATTGGCTCCCACACACCTTTATAAGCAGCGCGCATCGCATCAAATCTTGATTCAAAAAGATGAAGCTCTTCACGGTATCGCGCGATTAAAAGCAGTGCGTAATCTGTAGCAGCACCTACAACTAGCACCGATAAAATTCCCTGAGATTGTCCATCAACATCAATAATGTCGTTTTTTGCTAATAGGTAAACAATTCCACCTGCAGTTGATAGAGCAAATAAAGATGAAAGCAATGGAATAATCCATAAGATAGGTGAGCGATATACGATAATAAGAATAAAAGCCACTACACCAAGTGTGGATAGAAGTAATTTAGAATCAATTTCCCCAAATGCTTCAAATAAATCTCCAAGTAGTCCGCCAGGGCCAGTTACATATGAATCAAGTGAATTTGCTTTAGCAAATGGAGTCACATCAGCGCGTAATGCTTCAACGATTGCCGGCAGAACTGGTTTATCGTTTGGTAATAACTTTGAAAGTGAATTTCCGTCCAATGGAATATTTCCTAAAATTGCTTTTCCATCTTCAGAAGGGAAGGCGGTAATTTTTTGACCTGGTGCTAAGTAATCAGAAATTTTTGCGCTAGTTCCACCTAGGTTTAAATCGCCGGCCTTGATTAGGTGTTCATTTACCTTTAAAACTAATTGTGGATTAATTTTACCTTCGAAAAGAATTAATGTTGGAAAATTAAATGAATCTTTACCAGAAAAAGTTTGGATTAAATCAGAAGCCTTAGTTGCCTCAGCGCCTTTAGGTAGAAATGAAGCGTTATTATTTTCTTGAACTGATGTTAACTTGCCAAAAAGAGGGCCAAATATGCCGGTAATGATGAACCAAGCAATAACAACCAACATCGCAATAGCAAATGGTTTGCGATTTTTACCCGCAACGGAATTCTTACTTTTTCTAGCCATGGATTATGAAGCCCTTCGGTAAATAAGACTGGGCAAATATAACAGCAATGCTAATTCGCTCACACCGCAGGCACGCAAGGAGTGCAGTATTTAGCCAAATATTCACCCGCCAATTAGGCTATCTCTGTGAGTTCAGCCATATTAACTGAGAATCAACTTAAAGTAACAGAGCTTGGAGTTGTAGATTATTTAAGCGCGTGGAAATTGCAAAAACAAATTCATCAAGATGTTGTTAACTTACAAACTGAGAATACATTGTTATTACTAGAGCATCCCTCTGTATATACCGCAGGCAGACGCACTGAAATTTTAGATCGCCCATTAGATGAGACTCCAGTAATCGATGTTGATC
>JAEMSA010000067.1 GCA_016463095.1 Candidatus Nanopelagicales bacterium | reverse complement strand
TAAGCGTTTCCGCCAATTCCTAAAGAATCTAGTAGTGCTTTTTCATCTGTAACCTGTTCATCTTCTCCAATTAATATTGCAATTGGCGTTCCCACATCCAATGAAGCGCCTGGCTCAACTAATGAACGCCAAAGAATCGAAGTTTGATCCACCGTAATGTCCACATTGGCTTTATCGGTTTCAACAACCGCTATAGCTTCGCCAGCTTCAACTTTTGTGCCAGGCTTAACACTCCACTCAAGCAGCACTACTTCTTCAGTGTCTGCAGAAATACTTGGCATTCGAAATAGTCTAGCCATTTATTTGCTCTCCTCTTTTGATAGATAATTTTGTTTCAAAAATTCTGTTACGGTTTCTTTTTTGGCTAATGCTGCATCTTCTAAAACTGTGCTGACACTGGGAGCAGAAATAGAACCAGAAACTCGTTGTACTGGAGATTTCAACCATTGGAAATATCTACGTTGAATTTCATCAGCCAACCAACCTCCATAAGATGTGCTTCTGGAACCTTGTTCAACGATGAGAACATTACTAGTTTTCTTTATACTTTCACCAATTTTGTCCCAATCGATACTTCCAGCATCCAACCACCGCAAATCAATTACTTCGGCATCAACTCCACTTTCCTCAACAGCATCAAGGGACTTTTGTACCATGGAAAGATAAGTCAGAATTGTCACCGAAGAACCAGAACGTTTTATAGCGGCAACGCCAATTGGAATGTAAAAATCAAGATCATTTTCTGGCACTTCTCCAGAAATTTTGTATAAATCTGAATCATGTTCTAAAACAGCAACAGGATCTTTGCAAAGCAATGAACTATTCATCATGCCTATGTAGTCAAGAGGATTAGATGGTGCAGCAATTCTCCAACCTGGAGAGGTGTTAATAATCCCTGCTGGGTCCATGGAATGTTGGGAACCGTAGCCAGTTCTTGTTCCAATTTTTATTCTTAACACAAGTGACATGTCATGTTTTCCACCAAACATGTGTCGTGCTTTACCAATTTGATTAAAAAGCTGATCTGCAGCTACCCAAATAAAATCTGCATACATTAATTCCACAACTGGTTTGAAGCGCCCATCAAGTGCCATTCCTCCTGCAAGACCAGTAAAAGCATTTTCACTGATTGGGGTTCCTAATACCCGATCAGGAAATGCATCCTTTAAGCCTTTTGTTGCTCCACGGGGCCCACCATTTAATTTGTGAATGTCTTCGCCCATAACAACTATGGAATTATCTGTTTCCATTCTGCGCATCATTACGTCAGCAATTGTGCTAATGAATTTTTTACTTACTGTTTTTCCAATAAAATCTTGTGCTTCTTTAAATTTGATTCCATCAAATTCTGAAAGATCCCCTCTTACTCCCTCATCAATTAATTCAGGATTTGGCCAAAGAGAAGGTTTGAATCTTTGTTTATCAGACTCATTAGGGTCTGCTTCAAGTAGTTGATTGGCAACAGCAGTCATTACTTTTTGGCTTTTCTCGCGTAATTTAGAGATTTCCGCTTGTGTCATTAATCCTCGACGCAACAGATGTGATTCCATCATTTGTAGAGGATCTCTTTTTCTCCATTCTGCTTCTTCACTTTTATCTCTATAACCAAAAGCACTTCCAGGAAATGGTCCGTTTTGGTGGAAATATCGATAAACATTAGCTTCAATTACGGTTGGACCTTTTCCAGATCTCATATGTTCAAGTGCTTCTTGCATCACTAAATGCACTGCCAAAGTATCCATTCCATCTACACTCCAACTTGCAATGTTGAAACCAGGACCGCGCCCGGATAACCGTGGCTCTCCAGTTGCTTCCTCTACTGTTGTTGAAACCCCGTATTTATTATTTTCAATAAAAAAACAAATTGGTATTTTCCAAGCAGCTGCTAAATTCATGGTCTCTAAAGCAGAACCTATGTTTATCGCGCCGTCGCCAAAATATGTAACAGCAACAGAATCTGTTTTCGCATGTTTATGATTCCAAGCAAAACCAGCAGCAAATGGAACAGCACCGCCTACTATCGCGTTTGTTCCCATTGCGCCGGCTTCTATCCATTGCAAATGCATTGAACCACCACGACCACCACAAAATCCGTCTTCTAATCCACAAATTTCAGAAAGACTTTTTCTTAAAACAGTTACTACCTCTTGAGAAAAATCTTCATTAGGATCTAATCCATTCGGTGAAATAAATCCAAGCGTTTTGGCTAGAAATTGATGATGGCCTCTGTGTGAACCATTTATTTGATCTGTTGCAGTCAAGCTAACGATGGAACCAACAGCTCCACCTTCTTGACCAATACTTGAGTGAAGTGGGCCGTTTACCAATCTTTGACCAGAAAAATCTAGTGCCTTTTCTTCAAACGCACGGATTAAATGCAGTTGAGTGAGCATTGTCTTTAAAAGCTTAGGATCAGCTTCATCCCAATCTTTTTGTGTGGTTTCAATCTCTACCCAAGGAGCAGCTAATTGAAGATTTTTCTTAGTAGGCATTAATTCTTTATCCCTTCAATCTGGTCATAGTTTTTTCAAGATTTTAATTTCAGTTTCAGACATTTATTTTCTTAGAAATCTCTAT
>JAEMSA010000066.1 GCA_016463095.1 Candidatus Nanopelagicales bacterium | reverse complement strand
GGTGCAAACTCAGCACCAAGTTTGTTCATATAAATTCCTATTAAATATGGAAAAATCATTGATCCCGAAATGGAAGAAAAGAAAATAAAACCAGTGATCCGAGCATTGCCTGGACTAATTTTTACCACCCAAGCAAAAGCCATTGAAAACACAGGACCACCAGATAATCCTAAGAAAACTATTGCTATCCAATAAAGATCCGTGGCATAAAGTAAAAAGAGTGCTGGTATTAAACATAAAACTGAAAGAAGTGTAACTAAGCCAAAATTAAGTTTGTGAATGTATTTTAACAAAACTAATCGTATAGCTAAAAGGGAAATGAAAAATACAGATAACCCAAGAGATGCTTTAGAGGTTGACCAGCCTTTAGCTAATAAGTAACTTGGAATCCAACCTGTAGCTGATGCTTCCAGCCCAACATAGGCAGAAATTCCTAACAATAAAAAAGTAATTGAAGATTTGTGATTTGATTTCTTATGTGATTCTTCAGGTTTATGGAGCAATTGACCCTCAGTATTTGAATAAAATACTGCTGCAATTATAAATGATAAAACTATAAATAAACTCAAAACGCCTGCGTAGTAATTAAGAAGTGTTAAGCCAAATAAACTTGGAACTAAAATAGAAGCTGTAGCAAATCCAATGTTATTTTTATTAGCTCTTCTTGAAGCTTCAATACCTCCAACATCTACAACTAGTTGACCAATTGCTACTTGAACAATTCCAAAACTTACTCCAATTATTACAACTCCAAATAATACAAAATTCCAAGTTGGAGCAATTATTAATAAGCCAATACCAATTGCAACAACAACTGTTCCAATTGATCCAGCTATAGCACCCCTTATTTTGTCCACAAAGTATGTTGCAATAAATACGCCAACAATTCCACTCAATCCAGTTAAGGCAAAAATTCTTCCACCGATTGCTAAATCAAGTGAATATTTATCTATGTAATAAGGAACTAAAACACCATAACCTGAAACGAAGCCGCCTAAAACTCCGATTGTTGCAATGGCTGCCCGAACACTATTTTTGTTTAGTTTTAACGTGGACATGAATGCTTATTAAGTAGCGTCCTGATCGAATTTCTTTTGAACTTGCGGTTTGGTTTCATCTTTGTCATCAAAAACATTATTAGCTAAATTTGTTGGATCTAACTTAGACAAATTTTTTAAATCTAAATCTTTAATGCCTGCAGATTCAACTATGTCATCTTTAGCTTTAGTTGCCATATCTCTAACATTTCGAAGCGTCTTTATACCTTGAGCAATATATTTTGGAAGTTTTTCTGGTCCCACCACTAATAGACCGATAACGGCTATAACCAGTAGTTCAAAGAATCCGACGTCTAACAAGATGAGACTTCCTTCTCAAAGTAGAGGCTTTCCTGCGTTGTTCTAAAGATACTCGTAAGGTGACTCGGCTAAGCCTGGTGTCTTGAGGTTGACTAAAATTATCTAAGCACCTCACAAGAAATCATCAGGGAGAATCTAAATCAATGAGTGACAAGGTTTCAGTTGCTGTCATCCTGGGAGGGCGCAACTCCGAGAACTACCGATCCTGTAAATCAGCTCTAGCTGTAATTAATGCCCTAGAAGAAAAAGGTTATTTAGTTTCTGCTTATGGCATGACCATGGAAGCCAACTGGATCACTTTTGGTGATTTAAATTCTCTCAAGAATGCGTTAAAAAAAGATGCTTTTGAATTAAATGAAGAAAGTGTTAAAGATATTGCTGACACCACAGAATCGTTATTGCCCCCAATTTCCCTACTAGAAACCACAGTTGTGTTCTCAACACTGATGGGTGCCTGGGGATCTGATGGAACTATGCAGGGAATGTTAGAAACAGAAATAGTGCGCTTCGTTGGTTCAGACACTTTAGGATCAGCCATCTCGACTGATAAATCAACTGCCAAATTATTAATGGAAGCTGTACAAATTCCAACACCTAAACATGTAATTATTCCTGATAAATCTTGGCGCAGAGATCCCTTGTCAAGCGTGGCAAGAGCTGCTTCATTAAAGACTCCTTTGATATCTAAACCGGCTAGAGGAAGTAATGGCGTAGGAATTACTTACATAAGAGTTCCCCGCGATTTCAAAAAGGGTATTGATATCGCCAGAAACTTTGACGGCCGAGTAGTTGTTGAGAAATATCATCAACCAGCCCACTTGTTTGAATGCAACGTTATTGAAGATGAAAAGGGAAAGCCCGTTCTCAGTGGAATAATTCAAACTAATTGGAAAGAAACAGATAAGATTTTTAATTTTATCTCAAGAACAGACAAATCCTCATACTCGTTTTCAAAGTTTACGGAACTAGATCCTGAGGTTGTGAAATTAGTACATGATTACGCCAAAAGAGCTTTCGAAGTACTAAAATTATCTGGCTATGCCCAGATTGAATTTATGATCGACAAGGAAGGCGAATTATTATTAATTGAAGTTAACAGTCAGCCATATTTTGGAAAAGATGGCTCCTTTGCACTGTCCTGGAAAGAAGCAGGAATTACTTATCCAGATTTAATTGATCGCATCGTTAAGGAAGCACTAGATCGCCCCGTGGGTCTGGTTTGAATTTCACCCTGCCCCTTGAATTAGGTGTT